>CAYUTH010000246.1:0-3364 GCA_964447485.1 uncultured Candidatus Cloacimonadota bacterium
CAGGTAATTGGGGCTATTTGAGGTGATGATATCACTTTCATTTAGTCTGTCGGGATATGAGCAAGGTGATTCTCCTCTTCCTAATATGTCCATATTACTATTCAAAATAACAATAGTGGCATCAACTGCATTCCCTGAGGTATCCATTGCTTTAAAAGTCGTACCGTTTTTACAGATTGTAACCAATTGCTCTGCCGATTTGGACCATATCTCCATACTCGGATCGCCAAATAAGGTTTGAGAGAGAATGTGATTTCTAATTATATTAACGTGAGATAAATGGTACCAGATTTGATGAGATTCAAGAAAATCAAGACCGATTCTAAAACAATTTTGATCGAAAATAAAATTTTCAAAAGCAATGGCTGAATATAAAATAGAAAAAGGATAATCATAATGTGATGAACCATAATATGCAACAGCTCCGTTACTATTATTCAGGAAGCAAGCCCCAATGCAGTCCATCGGATCATTATTCACATCAACAAGTTTCGTGCTTGCACAAGATGAATTCCATAAAATGTAAGGATTTGAATTTGTAAGATAATCAGGAAGATATTCATAATAATAGCCGGTTGAATCGTTCCATTGCCCATAGACAGACCATTCATAAACATTAGTTATTTCTTGATTATTTGGATAATCAGCCAACCCCCCAATAGCATTCCAGTTACTATTACTATTAAGTGCTGTAATAGTCCTACTGCCACCGTGTGAAACATTAAATATGAAACTATGGTCATTCGTATTGATTGCATTACCCAACATTACGCCAGCCGGAGAAAAGGGTGATATGAGGTCTTCTTCATAAGTAAAATCAATATCTGTATCTATGTGAGCAGCGATTGAATCTATTATGTGATTGCCTGCTAAATTACCTGGTCTTCTAAGAATGTTGTTCGCAATTAAATGATACTTTCCCGAATAATTTCCCAATTGTCGATAAGCAACATATTTATCTATAAAATTCTGAACTTCTTGTATAGTATTCGCAGGTATCCTGCCTACATATAAATCTGCCTCAAAATTGATCTCATCATCAGAAGGCCACGCAGAAAGTACATTGCAGTAATAATAATCTGTGGGGAAGGAACTATAGTCAGTTTTATCATATGCTTGTATGATCTTTGGCATCACGACCGATGCATCACCACCAATCAGAACATACAGTAAAGATGGATTGTTATATTTCCTTATTGATAAATAAGATCTTATCTCTGTCGGTGTATTTCCAATTTCAGATATAGATACAACGTCTGTTTTAATGCCTTCAGAATTCTTTATTTCTGAAAATACCAAAAACTTCTGTTCTAATGTATCATTTGTAATTATGATCATATCATAAGGTATTTTATCTTTAACATATTTGTGATCAATATATTCTTCTTTTGTAATAATGGGCTTAAATTTTTTAACATGATCTATGAATTGTTCTATATCATTGGTGTCAATAAATATTCCTTTCAATTCCTCTCTCAAACCACGTTCATAGTGATCCTTTGGTGTAGCGAATAGATTGCTGTAACCAAAGAATAGTATTAATGTTATTACATTTACTGTAAAAATAAGCTTTTTCTTTTTCATTATACTAACTCCTTTCTTCTCTATTTCAATAGAAGTATTTTTTTAATATCAGTTACTTTATCGTTGTTCACTAATTTTTGAAAATACACGCCGCTTGCAGCAATTTCCCCCTCTTCATTCTTTCCATTCCATGCCACCTCTCCAGTACCCAGTTCATTAACAAGTTTTATAGTATTTAATTTTTGACCACGAATATTGTATATGAGAACTTGTGGATTCTCAACTTTATTTGAAAGATTGTATGAAATTCTAACACAATTTATATTTGGATTAAATGGATTTGGATAGCTATTAATAATTTCTGAAGTTTGTAGTATTTGCGACTGAGGATCTGCTGAACAATTTGGTGTAAAAATAATACCATGGATAGAATAATTATTCATAAATTCTGGAGTAAAACCAGAATACAAATCATACCAACCATTAAGAAAATCATTAAAAGTATAACAATAGTGTCCATCTATTTGATAGGTGACCATTGTATCCCATATCTTATCATATCCGTCACTTATCTCATCATCATTCCAACTCGGATTTCCCGTTTCAACATTGTCGTAAATATCCCATAAAGTGGCACATACTGCACCTTCGCAAGCATTGCCTGTTGGTTGAATTCCATAATCATCACATGGTTCTTCTGCGTCTAAAGTTGAGGTTCCCCAAGTAGCAACGTTGATTATTTCCCAATCTTCTCCCTGATCAACTATATCATCATCAGTTGCAGACCTTATTAAACAAGAAAAGAAATTTGCAAAACCTTCAAACCAAGCTAATGTATCATCAATTGTTTGACTGAACCCATGGGGTTGACCTGAATGACTTGAATGTGTATATTCAGCAAAATCCCAATGATATGCATGTCCTAATTCATGGAGAATGACAGAATTATCCTTTTGATCTAGATTTTGACTAGCACCAACTGAGTATCCACAAATAAAGATAATATCCCAATGTTTATCATTAACTAACACACCATCTTTTAAAAACCAAGAAGTCATGTTTGGATAACCCTGAACCGGATAATCATGTCCAATATGTGAGTAAATGCATAAACTATCCCTTGGTTGGTTAGAAAGGGAACCAGCAGAGAAATTTTCCGCTCTTGTCTCTTGCTCAAATACATTCAATGCCCCACACATATCAATATTCCACCAATACCAATTCCATCCATTATCATCTGTCTCATCTAGGGTCCAAGTAAGATTTATATCCTCAGAATTATAATTATAGAATTCAATATGTGGCATACCAAATCCCCTACCCTTTGGTACAAAACCATCTCCAGCTACATTGCTCTCTGAAAATAAACATTGGTCATTTTTTAAAAGTAATATAACAGCTACATATACAAAGTATATGTCCGAGAATGAATATGCACAATTTCCATTGATTCCTCCCCCAGTAATTTCATGAGAATCTATTAATATTGGATTATCAGGGTCATCTAAATTATAGAGTCTAACTTCACCAATAGCTGCGTAATAGATATTATATTCATCTTTTTCAAACTTAAAACTTCCATTAATATCATAGTTTTCAATTAACTCTATTTGCATATACCAGTTCTGGCCACCCCTCGTATAATAAATATTTCCAGTTGCACCTATTGTACTTGCTGTATTAAATATAAGTATTGAACCATTACCAGATGCAGTTCCTATCCCTGGATCACAACTTACATTGGATATTGGTTCTCCGAAATCATGCTCCAATGTGGTATTAACTTGTACAACTAATCTTCTTGACTAACTGAGATATACAGATGAAAATATGTCTCATG
>CAYUTH010000247.1:0-3364 GCA_964447485.1 uncultured Candidatus Cloacimonadota bacterium
TTATAAATCCTTCATCACCAAATCGTACGATGCCTTCCCAGTTCCTTGAATTGTCATCATTAATTAATTTTAATTGTATCGGTGGCTGCTTCACAAGAGAGATACCCTTAGTCGAGTAATGAAACTCCAGCAGGCGTTCAACAGTTTTATATTTCTTGTGTGTCTCTCCCTTGCCATAGGTTTCAGCGATGGGATCTACAGGCAAATAATTTTCACCATAATCACCACTCCACATATAGTTGATCGCCCAGAAATTATCATTATCATCAAGTTCAGTTGCGTCGGTAATTCTGTATTCAATATAAGGAAGGGATAAAGAATCAACGAGGTTAAGTGAGTGATCGAATACATAGGCATAGGGATCATTCTCCAGGTACGAGCTATTCCATTCATAGATAGTGATCACACGAGTATCTGTCACAAGGATAGTTTCATCTGTTGCGTTTGATATATGAGCACGCGGTGGTAATTCTACCCTTTTATCAACGTCAACTGTGATCGTGCTCATATCATCTGATATTGTTCCCTTAAAGAGATAGCCCATCGCACTCTCCACTTCTGATTCAACAGTAAAAAAAACCGTGTTCTCATAAAAAGCGATTGCCTCAAAGCCCTCATACCCTTCGATCAAATCCTTCAGACCGGGTGCATTTAAGCTTATCGGTAGTGGCTTGATCGGTGCATTTGGCACTTCATTGAGATGTTCTGCGATCTTTGATTTTGGTATTGCAAACAATGAACCATCATATTCAGAAGGAAAAAGATGAGGATACTGTGGAAGCAAAATGAGATAATCCCCATACCAGGCAAGTCCCGAGATCTCAGCTTTTGGTTCTGATATTTCACCCGTGAGTACAATATTTTGTACGATAACTTCCTCAGGTTGAGCAGGCGTTTCAGGTTTCTCAACAATTTGGACGGAAGAACATGCAAATACAAGAAATAATATAACTATAATAAAATAACTCTTTTTCATAAACCATTCCTCGATTTTGTTTTTTTGTATCAGAATAATACTAATTTCTTTGTCAAACTCCTTAATTTTAAATTTCTTGCACTTTCTTAAGAGCATTCCAAATATGTAAACCAAAAAAGGAAACGTTCATGGAAGTCATTCATCCTGTTTCTGAAGAGGATTTTAAAAGATACTATTTCTTACGCTGGAAAATTCTACGGAAACCATGGAACCAGCCGCCCGGATCCGAACGAAATGAACTCGACGATACCAGTTACCATGTAATGGTTTGTGAAAAGGACAGAATACCACTCGGCATTGGGCGACTTCATTTTAACAATGCTCACGAAGCTCAAATCCGCTATATGGCAGTCAAAAGCGAATTTCAGGGGCAAGGTATAGGCACACGTATTATGAATGCTCTTGAAAGATATGCTCAAGAAAAAAATGCAAGCTCGATCATACTCTATGCCCGTGAAAGTGCCGTTCCTTTCTATCAAAAGATCGGATATGTAATTGAAGAGAAATCCTACCTGCTTTTTGGTAACATTCAGCATTATAAGATGAAGAAAATTCTCATGTCGAATGATGATACATAATTTTATTTTGACAAATTTTTCCTTTTAAGAATAAATTATGAAAACTATGGGTGAATAAAAAATTCAGATGAAAAAAATTATCATACTCCTGTTTTTTCTACCGCTCCTTGTTTATGCTCAAGAATCTGTATCCGAGCTCGAGCTGAAACTTAATTCAGCCGCAGGCAATGAAAAAGTGGATGTGATGAACAAATTGTCCTCAAAATTTCTGTATGATGATCTCAACAAATCTTTAAATTATGCTCAACAAGCCCTTAATCTGGCTCTCTTGCAACATTACAAATTCGGCGAAGGAAATGCATTAGAAAACCTCGGGAATTACTATGAATTGCAGTTCGAATATCATAATGCAATCAGTTATTTTAAACAAGCGCGGGATGCATACCTGCTTGCAAAAAATCCCTCATCAATCGCAAAAATATTGAACTATCTTGGCATCGTGCATGAATCCGTCAACGATTACACTCAGGCAATGGGTTATTACAAACAATCCTACGATGTATATGCAGAAATACATGATATACCCGGAATGGCACTCTTGCTGACCAATATCGGAAGCGTGTATGACATACTCGGAAAATATGATAAAACACTCGAATATTACCTCCGAAGTCATAATCAGTATGAACAGATAAATGATAAGGAAGGTATTGCATCTTCTCTTAATAATATTGGAAACGTATATCAAGCCTTAAGCAATTTGGACAAAGCCCTCGAATACCTGCAACAAGCCAGGGATATGTATAAGAGTATTGGTGACTCGGTTGGTGTGGCTATGGCAGTTCATAATATCGGCATCATTTACCATGATATGGGCGATTACGATAAGGCATTAGAATATTATTTCCAATCTATGCAAACAGATATTGACCGTGATGATAAAGCTGGAATTGCTGCATCCTATAATAATATTGCAATAGTCTATGATGAGATGGATGAGCTTGACAAGTCATTGGATTATTATAAGAGATCTCTTGCTCTTTCCGAAATGATCATAGATAATTATTCAATTGCAAACACAACGAATAATATGGGATACCTCTTCCTGAAAATGAACCAACCTGAAAATGCATATAAACATTTCACAGATGCGTTGACTATCGCTCTGGACATCAGCGCTCAAGAACTTATTAAAGAAAGCTATGATGGGCTTTTTCAGTATTACCAGAGCCAAAACGATTTTCAGAAAAGTCTGAAATTCTACGAACGTGCTGAGGATATTAAGGATTCTCTTTTTTCGATAAGCACTCAAAAACAAATCGCGAAACTTCAGTTACAATATGATCTTGAAAGCAAAGAGCGTGAGATCGGACTTCTTCAGAAAGATAATGAAATCAAAAAACTTCAACTCAATAGACAAAAGAATTTACGTTATTTTTTCATAGCGATACTCATCTTTCTTGTATTCATTATCCTCCTCATCTATTACGCATATATCACGAAAATACGAATGACAAAAAACCTATTAAAAGAAATTGAGGAACGCGCAAAAATAGAAGAACAACTGAAACTGTCCTTAAAAGAGAAGAACGTGATGCTCAAAGAAATTCATCATCGTGTGAAAAATAACATGCAGATCATCTCCAGCTTATTGCATTTGCAGTCAAAATATATTACGGACGAGAAGTCTTTACAGATTTTCCAGGACAGTCAGGATAGGATCCGTTCCATGGCATTGGTTCACGAGAAGCTCTATAGATCCAGCGATTTTTCAAGTATAGATTTCTCAGAATATATTAATGATCTGGTTGATAATATCCATCAGCCGGAATTCGATAATATTAACATTTCTATTGATGTGAAAAATGTG
>CAYUTH010000248.1:0-3360 GCA_964447485.1 uncultured Candidatus Cloacimonadota bacterium
GATAGAAATACGCTTTATACAAAAATTAAGGATCTCGGGATAGAATTATAATTTACACACTGCGTAATTAATAATACAAAGTGCGGAATTAATTCAGCACAACCTCATTCGTCCCTTCCATCATTGCTATTCACGCAAAAATAAACACTATTTTATTTTATGACGTAATCGGCAACCATGGGGCAAGTTACACAACAATTCAAATCGATTCAGTAAATATTTTCAAGTTTTTTAAAGTTTTGGCACAGAAAGTGCCTTATATCTAATATGATTAAAAAGAAACATATAATATTCCTCCTTGAAGATTCAGCTTATCAACGAGATCAGATCATTGAAACTCTCAAACAAGCAGACAGAAAGATAATATATGCTGGAACGATCCGTAAAGCCCAGAGTTTGTACGAAAGCAATTCCTCTGTGATAGAATTGTTCATTCTCGATTTAAAACTTCCCGATGGCAATGGAATGGATTTCCTTAAACGTGTCCGAAAGTCATTACATAATACACCTGTCATTATTACAAGCGCTACAATAACAGACACCATTCGAGAACAAGCTAACGGACTGAATGTGAACACATTTTTTGAAAAACCAGTTATCATGGATAACCTTGAACAGGCAGTGAGTAACGTGTTACATGCATGAGAAAACTATGGCACGAATCCTTGCTACGATTATGTTTCCTCCATTATAAAAACAAAATGAATAAGAGAGAAAATAGAAAAATCAAATAATCCGCCATTCGCGTGAATGCTTGAATGGTGCGACAACCCGCCTTCATTGGGCGTGATAGAAAAGGAAAAAAAAAGTTGAAATCTAAGAATCATTCGTCTAACCACATGGTAATGGAGAAATAGTGGAAAAGAATTTAGAGCAAAATTTAGTTTTTAAAACTGTTGTTATTCTAATACTTCTCATTTTACTATATATTTTAAGTACTTACAGCTATTTAGCTTTCCATAAATTATCTGAGGTATTCAGCGTCATCGTTGCTTTTGGGCTTTTTATGATAGCGTGGAATTCAAATGAATTTAATAAAAATAATTATTTTTTATTCATTGGTATCGCTTATCTGTTCATAGGAAGCCTGGACTTAATTCACACGATCGCATATAAAGGTATGAATACAATAAAACTTTTACTCATATTCGATGAGTAATCCAGGAAGTAAATCGTGAAAAGGATTATAGAATGGAGAAAGAATGATGAAAAATTAATCATGGCAGATAAAATAGAAGATTTATATGCAATAAAAAATTTTATAAATTCTCATACCAATGGCAAATGTGTACAAAATAATGTTTGACAAGATAATGAATATTGGAGATAGAATCATTTTAATAAACTACAAAAAGTTAGGTTTAAAATTATGAAAAAAAGAATTATACTTACTATTTTTTTGATTATACTAAGTGCATATTCCTTAGCTGCTAAAGAAAAATTACGTTTAAAGATCGGCACATACGAAAACTCACCAAAGATATTTACCAATGATAATGGTGAAATAATTGGTTTCTGGGCGGATATTACAAAGTATATTGCACTGCAGGATGATTGGGAAATCGAATGGATTTATGGAAATTGGAATCAATGCCTGCAGCGATTAGAGAATAATGAGATCGATATAATGGTCGATGTAGGTGTAACTCCAGCAAGACAAGAAAGGTTTGCATTTTCAGATGAAACCGTACTCCTGAGCTGGACCAGAATTTATAAGAAAAGCGGATCTGATATTCAAACTATTCTTGATCTGGAAGGAAAAAAAATAGCCGGATTAAAGGGTAGTTTCGATTTGGATGGTCCTGAAGGATTAAAAGCAGTTACAAAAAAATTTGAAGTCGATTGTGAAATCATAGAAATGGAAGACTATTTGGACATTTTCCAGGCTTTAGAAAATAATGAAATCGATGCAGGAATTACAGATAAAGATTTTGGAAATATTCATGATATCAATTTTAATATTGAGAAAACTTCAATTATTTTTCAACCTGCCCACATGCAATTTGCATTCTCAAAAGATTCTAAACTTATCCCATATCTGATTGAAAAAATTGACTTTCAAATAAATGAGTTAAAGAAAGATAATAATTCTATCTATTACAGTTCGATAGATAAATATCTGGGGGCACAGGAAAACATCACTATTTTCCCTCTTTGGATAAAAATAATAATAACAATCATATTTTTCTTGATAGTCATTAGCTTCATTTTCAATCGTATTTTAAGACATCAGGTTGTGAAAAAAACTATCCAATTAAGTAAAAGCGAAGAACAATTCAGATTGTTTGCAGAGAATGTCCCAGGTGTTGTGAGTATTTATGAATGGTATCCTGATGGACATCGTGAGTACATCTATAAAGGACCCGGTTTAAAAGATATAATTGGTGAAGAATTAGCAATAAAAGCAGAAAAAGACCCGGATGAGTATTTCAAGTTAATACCGGAGGAAGATTTTAAGGCACTGGATGAAGCATCTATCAAAGCTTTAAAAAATAATGAACCTTTAGATTTTGAATACCGTCTTAAAATCGATGATTCAAATACTAAATGGGTTCGTGCCCTGTTTAGTATGTTAATAAAAGAAAAAGGTGTTATCCTCTGGCAGGGAATCATTTATGATATTACCCAGAAAAAGAAGGCGGAAGGAGCTCTAGAGGAAAATGAAGAAAGATACAGACAAATTTATCAATTTTCACCCGATTCGATTATTATCCATGATATGGATATGAATATCTTGGATGCCAATAATAAGGCAATCGAAGAGTTTGGCTATTCAAAAGTAGAACTGATAAAAAAGACGATTTTTGAATTACATCCCGAGACCGAACTGAAACATTCAGCACAAGTGTTGGATGATATTAAGAAAAAAGATATGTTAAATGTAGAGATAAAGTTTGTGAGGAAAGACGGTTCTGTTTTTTTAGCCGAAGCAACTCCTTGCAAATATAAGCTTGGAAGCAAACCGATAATTCATGTTGTTATCCGTGATATCACCGAACGCAAACTGGCGGAGAAAATACATAACACATTATATAACATTTCAAATACAATTAATACAACTGATAATATGCATTTACTTTGCCAAAAGGTGAGAGAGTTTTTGGGAGATGTTATTGATACAAAAAATTTCTATGTTGCTTTATATGATGAAAAGACCGATGTGATTTCCCTGCCTTTTGAAGTTGATGAAAAAGATAAATATGAATCCTTCCCAGCCGGTAAGACACTTACTAAATATGTAATCCAGTTAGAAAAGCCTTTGTTTGCACCTCGCAAACTTCAAGATGAATTAACCAAGCAAGGCAAAATTGACATCGTTGGAACTCCATCTGAGATCTGGCTTGGTGTTCCCTTAAAGGT
>CAYUTH010000249.1:0-3334 GCA_964447485.1 uncultured Candidatus Cloacimonadota bacterium
TGCAATATTATGACATACATCATATATGAGCTGAAAACCGAGTTGATTTTCAGAGATTGAAAGTGTTTTCATGAGCGCTTTTTTTGCAAGACTCATCAAGACCTGCCTGTTTGCCCATGCATAATTTGCAGCACAGCACATTGCCTGATAATATTTCTGTCCAAGTTCGGAAGTGAACTGGGCACAGGCAAGCTGTTTATCAGGAATTTTGTAGGGTAAAGAGGACAATTCCCTCACCATTTGATGAAGAAAGTCATCGCAAACCTGGAACCCGAATCCGCGTGAACCGCTATGCACAATAACGATAACCTGATCCTTTTCAAGTAAGAGTTTTTGGGCAAGCTGCTCATCATATATTTTATCAATCACACCGATTTCAAGAAAATGATTTCCCGAGCCCAGTGTACCAACCTGATCGAGTCCCCGTTGTCGGGCACGGTCGCTTATCGTGTCCGGATTTGCCTCTTCCATACAGCCGTAATTTTCTGTATGCTGAAGATCATTTTCATTTCCAAATCCTTGCTCGATCGCCCATTGTGCTCCCTTGAGAATCACTTCGGTTTCTTCTTTATTATTAAGTTTCTTGATCGCACCACTCGACCCAAGTCCGCTTGGTACATACTTGTAAAAACCTTCAACAATTTTCGGAATGGCGTCCTTAATTTCACGAAAAGATAGATTTGTTCTGCAAAATCTGACACCGCAATTAATGTCGTATCCTACTCCACCCGGCGAGATTATTCCAGCATTCACATCAAATGCTGCTACTCCGCCAATAGGAAATCCATAACCATAATGAATGTCCGGCATTGCCATTGCATACTTTTGAATTCCCGGAAGGTGTGCCACATTGAGAAGCTGGGAAAGTGCATTGTCATGAAAAATTTGTGGGAGCATCTTTTCGGTTGCATAAAATCTTGCGGGAACCGTCATTTCGCCTGATCGTGGTATTTCCCAGATCGCATCGGAAATTTTATTAATTGGATGTCCGTTAAATTGCATTTTACTTATCTTGGAAATTATGCAGTTCTTTTTACAACTGATTTCAGAGCTTTTCTGAGTGTATCGATATTTACGTGAGTATTGATGCAGGGTCCGTTTGGGCGGAGGTTGAAAACTCCAAGCGTCATAATAGGATACGCATCCCGAATTCCCGAAACCAGGTCACGATAACATGCGACCGCAATGATCACTTTTGGTCTTTTATCAATGATTATCCTTCGTGCAAGAGTACCACCGGTGGCGATCGAGACATTGACACCGTACTCGTCGCAAAGTTCCAACACTTTTCCTATATCGCAGCGCATGCATCTTTTGCAGTTTGATGGGTCGATGGTTATTCTAACCGTGCATGAAGTGTCCTGCAGGCAGTGAGGTAGAAGTACGAGTGTCTCTTTCGGATCGAACATCTTCCTGAGAGATCGGATAAATGTATCGTTAACCCGCACAAAGGACTCTCCAATGCGCTCCTCAGGAATTCCTATCAGCGAACCAAAAAATATACATACAGGATACATTATCCTTATGAAGAGATGAGCAGCAAATCTTGCAATGATGAAATTTCTCTCAAAAATCGCAGTGAGGAGCACAAGTATCGAACCGATCACAAGGAGGAAGAAAAATATTCTCAGACCTGTTAGAAGAATAAAGGGGAATGCCTCATTGAACTCATGAAGCCGCGGAGAAATGAAATACCAAAGTGCGGTAACTCCGATCATGAGGAGAATAAGGCTGATCGTCGAAAGCCAGAGAAAAAGAGCTTTGCCGACCGGTTTAGGGCTGGTCTTCGAATTGTTCATCAAGTATATCAGCTCCCAGACTGTATGCGTACGCGGACATTGCAGGTTTGGCCTGAGGTTTTATTTCTCTCACAAGAAGCAGTCTGTATCCTGTGGACACAAGAAATCCTTCAAGTTTCTCAATTTCTACTATCTTCCCAACTGATGAATGCTCTCTGTACGTTGGTGTTGCTTTCAAAATTTTTATCTCTTTTCCTTTGAGATAGCTGAATGCTCCCGGTTGTGGTGCAAGACTCCGTATCTGATTATTTATCTCATCAGCAGTTTGATGCCACTTGATTTGGCGGTTTTCACGGGTTATCAGATGCGAATAGGTTGCATACCGGTCGTTTTGAGGGACTGGTGAGTCCTTTCCTTGCTCAATGAGAGAAATCGCTTTCAACAAGTCATTTGCACCCTTTTCGCTTAATTTTTCAGAGAGTGCGCTGAAGTTATCATCATGCTGAATGGTTAATCTGCTTTGAAGGATGATATCACCTGCATCCATTTTGCTGGTCATATAGAAAATTGAAGTGCCTGTGACTGTATCTCCGTGGGCAAGCGCCCAGGTGATCGGAGAAGGTCCCCTATACTTTGGTAAGAGAGATGGATGAAGATTGATGCAGCCGTTTTTTGGGATACTCAAGATTTTATTTTTCAGGATTTTCCCGAACGCGGCAGTAACGATCAGATCCGGTTTATATGCTTGTATTTTTTCGAGTGAGGAAGGAATGTTTACAGACTGTGGTTGATATACTTCCAGGTTATGCTCGAGCGCAAACTTCTTAACTGGAGAGTATTTTAGCTTTTGTCCTCTTCCCCTTTTCCTGTCCGGTTGAGTAATAACTAACTGTGGTGTTCTGTGATCTTGTATAAGTTTTTTAAGTGTGGGAACTGAAAATTCGGGAGTTCCCATAAAGATTATTTTTTCAATCCGTCTCACCCAATATTAACTCCGTTTTTGGTTGTTGATTCCATAATTTTGAGTTTTCCATGTAACAATCTCCTTCTGATTGGAGAAATCTTATCTATAAAAAGAATACCATCAAGATGATCGTTTTCATGCTGCACTGCTCTGGCAAACAGTTCTTGCCCTGTATATTTCTTCCATTTACCTGAAAGGTCTTGAGCGCGAAATTTTACAACCTGTGCTCGTTTGACCTTCTCATAGATTTCCGGTACACTCAAACAACCTTCAGGTACGAATTGATCGCCTTCAAATTCCAATAATTCAGGATTAATAAATATCATTGGGTGGCGTTTTTCTACATCCTCTATCCAGATAGGATTGATAATAAAAATGCGGAATGAGTTCCCGATCTGTGGCGCTGCAAGTGCAAATTCTTCGTTGGCACCAAGTGTATCTATCAAATCCTGAACGATTTGTGCTGCTTTCGAATCTTCAGGGGAGATTGGTTCTGCTGTTTTGCGCAGAACCTCATCCCCGAATAAACGAATTTTTTGTATCATTACTAATTTGTGAATTTTGTGGCAATTGCGCTCTTGGTGATCTCGATTTTGACATTTTCGTCGACTTTAAGCACGACAACATCGCC
>CAYUTH010000250.1:0-3320 GCA_964447485.1 uncultured Candidatus Cloacimonadota bacterium
ATTACACAGCAGCTACAGGGAACCCTGAAATTAGAAAGGAAAAATGGGACGAGTTGTACACTGGTTATACCGAAGGAGATTTGATGAGAATTGAGAAAGGACAGTTTATGAAAAAGATTTTAGTGATCGATGATATGAAGGACAATTTAATCGCAATCAAAGAATCACTTGAAGAATTAAATCCTGATTATTTGGTTTTAACAGCCCAGTCTGGAAAAGAGGGGTTGAAGATTGCATTAGAAGAGCATCCAGACACGATCCTTCTGGATATAATCATGCCCGAAATGGATGGTTATGAAGTCTGCAAAATACTTAAAGAAGATGAATTAACAAAACATATTCCCGTGATTATACTCACTGCGTTAAGAACAGATACAGAAAGCAGAATCCTGGGTTTGGACGTAGGAGCGGATGCTTTCTTATTAAAACCGATCGATGCTGAAGAACTTATTGCCCAGATAAATGTCATGCTCCGTATAAAAGAAGCAGAAGATAAATTGAGAACAGAAAGAGAACTTTTAGATGAAAAAGTCAAAGAAAGAACAAGAGAGTTGAAAGAAAGTAAGGATAAATTGCAAAAAACTTTCAACGACATTGTCATTGCATTAACCTCAACCTTGGAGATAAGAGATCCTTATACGGCAGGTCATCAAAAACGAGTTTCTACACTTTCCTGTGCCATAGCAAAAGAATTGGATCTTAGTAAAAATAAGGTCGAATGTGTGAGAATTGCTGCTCTTTTACATGATATAGGGAAAATATATATACCATCAGAAATACTGAGCAAACCTGGCGAAATAAGCTCGTTGGAATATGAAATGATAATGACACATCCAGATGGGGGATTTAATATTTTAAAGGAAATAGATTTTCCCTGGCCTATTGCGAAAGTGGTTAGGCAGCACCATGAAAGATTAGATGGTTCAGGTTATCCTAATGGTTTGAAGGGTGATGAAATTCTATTGGAAGCTCGGATACTATCAGTCGCAGATGTGGTGGAAGCTATGGACTCCCCTCGTCCATATCGTAGCACACTTGGAATTCTTAAAGCATTAAAAGAAATAGATGATAATAAGGGAATATTATATGATGCTGAAGTCGTACGGGCGTGTGTGGACTTATTTAAATTGAAGAAATTTGATTATTTTATGTAGGATTAGAAATTTACTCAAAGAGTATATGAAAAAAATTCAAACTATTATGCATGAGTGAGATTTGTAGTTCGATTGAGAAAAACTATTTAAAGATAATATCCATTCTATCAACCAGTTCCATGATAAAATTTTCTTGCTTTCTCAATTCACGTTTTTATTGTTATACTTGACTTATAATTATGCACTCAAAAAATTCTACAAAATTTTCTTAAAAATAATTTACGTATATGAAAGGGTTTCCTCATGAAGAAAAACTGGTTTAGGACAGCAATCATAATTGTTGTTTTCCTTGTAACGATCTACTATCTTTTACCACTCATTGCGAAAAACGAATATGCGATCGTGAACATTGAAGTCTATGATCAGGACTCGAATCTGATCTATGAAATTAATGAGCATGAATATAAAATTGGCAGTAACCTTTTCGGGCAGGAATTTGAAGATCAGATAACTATGACAGAGCTGCATGATTCACTTACCGTCACAGGAAAATTGCCTGATTATATGCTAAGAAATGTAGAGGGTGAAGTTGATTTTACTAAGGATCAGGTGATAAAAGCCGAACTCATGGAGAAGACCTCGAGAGTAGAATTACCCACCTGGTTCAGCAGGAAAGAACTCAAGCTTGGACTTGACCTTCAGGGAGGTATGCACCTTGTGCTTGAGGTCGACACAGAAGGACTTCCAGCAGAAACAGCAGAAAATGCAATAAAGAGCGCCCAGCAGATCATCACAAACCGAATTGACCAGTTCGGTGTCGCTGAGCCCACGATCCAGAAGATCGGCACGAAAAGAATTCTTGTACAACTTCCCGGACTTCGAGATGCTGGCAGAGCAAAAGACCTTATAGGAAAAACTGCACTACTTGAATTTAAGCTTGTAGCAAATACTCAGGATATAAGAAATGCCGTTGAAGCTATTGATGAATATCTCAAGAGCAACTATGATAAATATGCCTATTTGAAAACCCTTGAAGATGAGAAGTCAACTGCAGTTGAGGAAGCGCTTTTCGAAAGTGAAACTGCAGATTCTCTGGCAGATTCTACTGCCGCAGCTGTTGAAGAAACATCTCATGACCACCTTTTCTCAAGTCTCGTCGCAGTATATGGACAGCGCCTGATCGTACGTCCTGAAAATCTCGATCTGTTCAGAAAAGTCATAAATCTTCCTGAGATACAGGAGATCATACCCGAAGGCGTGGTCATCCTCCTCGGAAAGATCGATAAAGATAATATTCAGGGAGCACGTCCCGTTTATTTCCTCTATGATACAGTAGAACTCACAGGCACTCATCTGAAGACCGCAGACGTCCGAATAGGGCAGGGAATGGATCCCAAAATAGCAAACAAACCATACGTAAGTCTTCAGTTTGATAATGAAGGTTCGAGGATTTTTGCAAATGTGACTGGCAGCCATATTAATGAACAACTCGCTATTGTTTTGGACAATATTGTCCATTCTGCCCCTGTTATTAATGATAAGATCAGGGATGGAAATGCAATGATCACAGGTATCGGCGAAATGGAAGAAGCAAAAGACCTTGCAATCGTTCTCAATGCAGGTAATCTTCCTGCACCGGTAAATATTATCGAAGAGCGTACTGTCGGTCCCACACTCGGATCGGATTCCATTAAAGCCGGCTTCAAAGCAGCTATTATTGGTCTTATAATTGTCATGCTATTCATGATCATTTATTATAAACTTTCCGGTGTGATTGCGAATATTGCACTTATCGGAAATGTTCTCATCATTCTCGCAGTACTCACGATGCTCAATGCAAGTTTGACCATGCCGGGTATCGCAGGTATTATTCTTACGATAGGTATGGCAGTCGACGCGAATGTGCTCATCTTCGAGAGAATTCGTGAAGAACTGCGTGCCGGTAAAACAGTGCGCACAGCGATAGATAACGGCTATAAACGGGCTGTAATTACTATTGCTGATGCAAATATCACGACACTTATTACGGCTGTCGTGCTGTATCAATTTGGAACAGGTCCGATTCGGGGTTTTGCAGTTACTTTAAGTATTGGTATTCTTGCCTCCATGTTCACAGCGATTGTGGTAACTAAAGCTATATTTGATGGCGTGGTCACTCGCAAACCCAGAAAAAATCTTAGCATTTAAGAGGAGATCAACATGAATTTCTTATCAAATACTCATATA
>CAYUTH010000251.1:0-3307 GCA_964447485.1 uncultured Candidatus Cloacimonadota bacterium
TTGATTATAATTGCATTGCTGAACATTGGATAAATAATGCAAATGGTGGAGGGGTAGCTTTCATAGGAAATTCACGTTATGGATGGGGAAGCCCGGGCAATCCGCTTTATGGGTATTCAGACACCTTTGACCAGGAGTTTTTCAAACAACTTTTTCAGGATGAAATACATAATATTGGTATGACCATGGCATTGGCAAAATCTGTATATGTGCCTTATTCGAGGAATGAGAATGTTTTCCGCTGGTGTGAATATGAGATAAACCTTCTTGGCGAGCCGGAGATGCAGATCTGGACTGATCTTCCGCAGAATTTATTCGTTGTGCATCCCGATAGTATTGCAATTGGGAATTGTGATGTGCTGGTCGTAGTAAGTGATGGAACTAATCCTCTGAAAAATGCGCGTGTCTGCATGATGCAAGGTGACGAAATATATCAAGTAGCTTATACTGATATGCAGGGAATGGCTTATTTCTCGGTATCCACAGGCAATGTAATCGAAGATATTCTTCTGACTGTAACTGCAGAGAATTTTTTACCCTACCAGAGCACCATGAATGTCATTGCAGATATTCCGTATGTTATGATCGATTCATATACAACAAATAATTCGGTACACGGATATGTGATACCCGGAACTAATGTAAGCGTGGATGCAGGATTTCATAATTTTGGGCAGATGCCTGCGCAGGATGTTGCTATTCTTCTCACAAACACAAGTAATTTTATCACGCTCATAGACAGCACTCACTATATTTCATACCTTGATCCGAAAACAGGTATCTTTGAAGATAATGTCTTTTCCTTTGTTGTGTCATCGGATGTAGAAAATGGAGAAGTGATTCCCATTCATTATACTATTACAGATAATGCGGATGGTTTGTGGGAAGGTACGATTTCAGTAACAGGCGCAACGCCGATATTTGAATATATTTATCATCAGGTGGATGATTCATTGAATGGAAATGGAAACGGCATTCCCGAACCGGGTGAAGAGATTGATATCGAGCTTATCGTGAAAAACACAGGTCTGTCAAACTCATTCGATACTCAACTTACTCTTTCTTCGAATAGCACATGTGTTAATATTCCATATTGCGTCTGGGATGTTGGAGATGTACCAGCAGGACATTGTACAGAATGCACAGTCACCTTAATGATCAGCAGCTCATGCATTCCGCCTGAATTCGTAGATATAGAACTTGCCTTTATAGATAGTCTAGGATTTACATGTGTCGATACATTCAACCTTACAATCGGTGAGACTGGATTTTCAGATGACGTGGAATCCGGGGACGATAAATGGATTCATTGGGGAACCGAAGATCTATGGCATCTTACTGATCGAAAATCAGTATCCGGAGATCATAGCTGGTACTGTGGAATTGAGGATTCAATATATTATCCTGATGATGTGAACGAAGTCCTCGAATCAATTCCGTTTACTATCGGGACAAATCCCGCACTTACTTTTTGGAGTTGGTATGAATTCACAAACTACGGTGTAGATGGTTATTATGTTGAGATATATAACGGCATCGAATGGATCGTTCTCGACTTTATCGGAAGCGGAGGAGCGCTTCCTGTGCTCACCACAAAAAATGGCTGGCTGAAATATGAATATGATCTTTCAGTCATTTCTCCCGGGACTGAGTCTCAAATCCGTTTCCAGTTCGTCAGCGACGATGAGGACGTGGCAGAAGGTGTCTATATTGATGACGTTACAGTATTTACCGATGACTGTCCTATTTATGTAGATTTCCTTGCAGACACCTTTTATGGTGAAGAGCCGGTGAATGTTCAGTTTTCGGATCTCAGCTATGCAGAAACAGGACCGATCACAAGCTGGGATTGGGATTTTGGAGACGGAATTTATTCAAATGAAATGAATCCTCAGCATATCTATAGCGAGGATGGACTATATACAGTCACATTGCAGGTCGCAGATCAGTTTGGCATCACCTCAACAGAAAAAAAAGCAGACTATCTTCATATCCTGCCTGACACAACAAAAACAGTGTATGTAAATCCTGACGGTACAGGTGATTTCACGAACATTTCGGAAGCACTTGATGTGATGAACGCAGGGGACAGTCTTATCATCGCAGATGGCGTATATGAAGGAACAATGAATACTGGTCTTGCTATCCCGAAAGATAATATCACGATCAGTTCTGAGAATGGTTATGAAAATTGTGTCATAGATGGGAATGAGCTTTATCCTGCTTTTATGTGCGGATTTAAGGATGGTATTACGTTTGCGGGTATTACATTTTCACACTGTTATCATAACGGGTATGGAGGAGCGATAAGCACAAATGGTTCAGTAACATTTATCAATTGCTCTTTTGAGGAATGCTCTTCAGAATATGATGGCGGTGCGATCTGGGCTGTTGGCGGAACTTATTTAGAGGTCAAGGATTGTCTTTTTGAAAATTGTGATGCAGATGAAGGCGGTGCAGCGTATATCGAACTTATTGAGCAGGTCAATCTTCATAATACGGAATTTTCCTCATGCCAGAGCAATGAATTTTCGGGTGGCGCACTGCTGTTGAATGTCATCAATACTGTTGATATGCAAAATTGCAGTTTTTATGATTGTGTTGCGTTCACTGCAGGTGATGGAGGTGGAGTTTCTGCAGCAGATGTGTTCTCAATGCAGATCAAATATTCGGATTTCAATGAATGCCAGGCAGCAGTGAGCGGTGGGGGAATGTACACAGATGGCTGTCAGGATGTATTTATTGATTCCTGCTATTTTATGTACAATCAAGCCGGGAGTGGCGGTGCACTCAAAATGATTGATTCATATGTGGACATCACACATTGCGAGATTGGATTCAATGAAGCAACTGTGGGCTCCGGCTTCTATATAGGAAATAACTCTTTGATCATGATTGATAATAGTCTTTTTTATGAAAATTCATGCATGGATACGAATTCCAAGGGTGGCGCTCTTTATGTGAACGATGGCGTTGCAGCAGTTATCAATTCAACAATATCGGATAATATCGTAAACACGCAGGGTGGTGGGATCAGCCATCTCGGTTCACATCAGATGTCAATTTACAATACCATACTCTGGAATAATTGTCCGACCGATATCTGGGCTGTTGATTCCACAAAAATAAATATCGCATATTCAGATGTAACAGAGCCATGGAGTGGTCAGGGAAATATTTCTGCGGATCCGCTGTTTGTGGATGTGTCAACACAGAATTATCATTTTGATGAACTCTCGCCTTGCATTGATGTGGGGAGGAATAATTATGTGCAGGTGGAAACCGATCTTGATGCGCATGTGCGTAT
>CAYUTH010000252.1:0-3262 GCA_964447485.1 uncultured Candidatus Cloacimonadota bacterium
GGGAAATCCGTTGAGCCATTTATTTTTTATATAGGAGATCGCAACCTGTGCATCGAAACCGACGCCGAGGGTATTGATAAAATAATAATCCTCAACCTGCCCGATATCAACACACTTTACATGATGATTTTTTATTACTTCTATAATGTCATGCAATTTATGAGGGAGATCGAGGTTCTTTGCAAAATCATTCCCGCCGCCGATTGGAATAATACCCAGATTAACATTTTCAGGATATCCCGACTTCATAATGCCGTTGACCACTTCATTGATCGTGCCGTCACCGCCTGCTGCGATAATATTCTCCACTCCTTGAATAACTGCTTCGTGTGCAAAATCGATTGCCTGGCGCGAGCAGTTTGTCAGCACCATTTCGTAGGGCATATCGAATTTCGTGAAGTATTTCTCAATAGAACGGGCACTCTTGAACGCTTTCCCTTTTCCCGCAAATGGATTTAGTATTATTTTATACATTTTCATCTCCTGACGAAGCAGTGCTTTGATTTGTAATATTTATCTATTTTGAGAGTTCCGGATTATTATTGGGATATTATCCTTATTAAAAATGTCCTTCAAGCCATTCTGATTCATGCCGCCAGCCATGGCTATAAAGGGCTTACCACCACCTTTGCCGCCAACATATTCAGCGGCTTCATTAACAATTTTTCCCGCATGGAGGTAATCAGTGAGATCTCTGGGTACAATACAGATAAGAGAAACTTTGTCATCGATCTTTGCGCCGAGTAAGCCGATGCCCGAACCAATTTGTTGTTTCAGCATATCCGCAGCTTCTTTGAGTTGATGGATGTCATTCACATCGAGAATGCCGAAAGTAACAGCAACTCCGTCCACATCGATTTTGTGAGTGATCAAATCAGAGATGACGTCTTTCAAAGATGCCCGTTCGAGTTCTTCGATGTGCTTTCGCAATTCTTTATTTTCAGAATGCAATTTATCGATCTTTTCAGGAATTTCAGTAAATTTTGTATTCAATTGTAATTGGAGTTGATGCAGGATGTGTTCATGCTGTTTTACAAATTCAAATGCATACAATCCTGTCACAGCTTCGATCCTGCGGACACCTGCTGCAATTGAGCTTTCAGAAATTATTTTGAAAAATCCAATATCACCTGTTCTCAGGCAGTGAAGTCCTCCGCAGAGTTCCATCGAGTAATCTCCAATTTCGATGACCCGAACTTTTTTCTCATATTTCTCACCGAAAAGTGCCATTGCGCCTTTTTTTCTTGCATCATCGAGATTTTCAATTGAAGGACTCACTGGGATGTTCATGATGATCTTTTCATTCACGAGCAGTTCCACTTTATCCAGCTCATCCTGTGTCACCTGCTGGAAATGCGTGAAGTCAAAACGCAGTCTGTCCGAAGCAACATGTGACCCTTTTTGATGAAGGTGGGTTCCCAGTACCTGCCGAAGCGCAGCATGCAGAAGGTGGGATGCCGTGTGATTTCGCGCGATATTATTTCTTCTATCAAGATCGACTATCGCTTTAACATTTTTATCTTTGATCGCACCTTTGACCAGTTTGCCGAAATGAAAGATCACGTCATTCTGTTTCTGAACGTCCTCAACTTCTATCTCAAATTCATTATTAGAGATCTTACCCGTATCAGCAACTTCACCGCCGGATTCAGCATAGAAAGGGGTCTTGTTCAAAACAAAAACCGCATTGTTTTCTTCATCGACATAATAATGCTCAATCACACAATTTGCTGCATCTTGTTCATAACCGACAAATTCACTTTTATGCTCTGGAGGTATATCCAGTTTTGAGAATGAGTCACTCTGCCGGTCGAATTTTGCATCGTCACGAGCCCGGTTTTTTTGCGCTTCCATCTCTTTTTCAAATCCCTTTTTATCGACTTCAAGCCCTTTTTCCTCAGCCATGAGTTCTGTAAGATCGAGGGGAAAACCGTAGGTGTCGTAAAGTTGGAAAGCATTCTTCCCGGAAATCACAGTACTCGTTCCAAGTTGTTGTACAATGTCATTGAACTTACTGATACCCATATCGAGTGTTTGGTTAAAGCGCTCTTCTTCAGCATTGATAACCATCTGAATATGCATTTTCTTTTCTATGATCTCGGGGTATTGATCTCCAAGAATGCCGCATACTGTGTCCACGAGTTCAGCAAGAAATGGCTTATGTATATTGATTATTCTGCCAAAGCGAGTTGCTCTGCGCAGTATTCTTCTGATAACATACCCTCTTCCCACATTGGAGGGGAGTACGCCGTCTGCTATTGAGAAAGTCAATGCGCGGATATGGTCTGAGATCACGCGGAAAGCATGTTTATTATTTTCAAATTTGATGTGAGCTATTTTCTCAAGATGCTGTATTATCGGCATGAAGAGGTCAGTTTCATAGTTGGAGATTTTCCCCTGAAGGATCGCAACCAAACGCTCAAAGCCGGCGCCCGTATCCACATGCTTTTTTGGAAGATCGATCAGTTCACCGTTGTCCAGTCTGTTAAATTGAATAAATACGAGATTCCATATTTCGACATAGCGTCCACATGTACCGTTCACTTCGCAGCGGTGTCTCGAGTCATCCTTTTGTGAGCAATGTTCGATACCTCTGTCATAATGAATTTCCGAGCAAGGTCCGCAGGGACCGGTTTCCGCCATCTCCCAGAAATTGTCCTTATCGCCAAATTTGAGTACGCGGTCAGGATCGATGTTTGTTACTTTATTCCAGAGTTCAAAGGATTCATCATCCTCATAATGCACCGTTGCATAGAGTCTGTCTTTTGGGATTTTCCAGATGTCTGTGACCAGCTCCCATGCCCATTGAATAGCTTCTTTTTTATAATAGTCACCAAAGGACCAGTTGCCGAGCATTTCAAAGAAGGTATGATGATATTCATCTTTACCCACTTCTTCGAGGTCGTTATGTTTGCCGCCTGCACGAAGGCATTTCTGGCTGTCCACCGCACGTGTATAATCCCGTGAGCCGATTCCAAGGAAGATATCTTTGAACTGGTTCATTCCTGCATTAGTAAAAAGAAGCGAGGGATCGTCGATCGGCACGAGCGGAGCAGACGGAACAATCTCGTGTTCTTTTGCGGCAAAGAAGTCTAAAAAACTTTTTCTTATATCTGAGCTCGATTGCATAGGGAGACGATATCCTTTTTTTGAGGTATAGAAAAAGCAGTCCAGGCACTGTCAAGAAAAACGAAGGCTTATCCGTCCAGTTCCCAAAAAATTTGACAAACAAAAGGGTACTCAAAAATGTAGCGAACTCACG
>CAYUTH010000253.1:0-3257 GCA_964447485.1 uncultured Candidatus Cloacimonadota bacterium
CTTGTTGAAGTATATGTTTTTCCTAGGTATTATTGTTAATGTAGTTGCTTAGTAGATGAAAGTTTGCTGAAATTGAGGGAATATCATCATCAACATAAAAAGCAAATTCTTATAGTTACACGGCATCTACGACTCCCACGTCCCCGAATGCTTCACCTTCATCCATTTCTCCACTGCGAATGTTCTAGAACTTGAGAGCTGAGTTCCCTTTCAAATACAATATCTATTGAGGTTCTGGATGATTTGTTTCGCTTTTTGAGTCGTTGACCTTGTCGGTTTGGACGTGATAATCTTATTTCAGGATGTAAGTGGGCAAAAATTGAGGAAAATTGTGAGGGATTTGATGCAAGGCCAAAAAGGAAATTCCTATTTTTTTGATGTAAGCGGACTACGATAAGTCGTAAAGTAATATAGTGGATTAAAGGTAAAAAGAAATTTCAACTGAAGTGTTTTATATATTGAAAAAAGAGGCGCAGATTGATATCATCTCTTTAAATGAGAAAATCATCTAGGTCTACAGAATCAAATACACTAAAAAAATGCGTACTCCTAATTTTTCTGGTTATTCTTCAGCTAATGTACTATGAATGCAAAGAGATACCAACATTGCCGGAAAAACAGGGATATATTGCGATTGAAGGAATTTATGAAAGGGTTCATCTCGTAACGACAGGTGAAGCGCGTTTACCTGAAGTCTATCTAGAGCCAACACAAATAGGAGTAATGTGGTTTATTACAACTCAAATAAGTGATAATAAATATGAATTTAAAACTAGTAAGATTCCAATAAATTATCCTACGGGAAAAGTCTATGAAATTAGTGTTTGGGATGGAAAAGTTTGGACTGAGGATAGAATGAGAGTTGGAAGAAATATATATATTAATGGTAAACTTTTAAAAGCAGTTTTTGTTGATGATTGGGATGAAATAGCCAGATTCAGGATTGACGAAAATGGTGTTGTATACGATGCTTTTTAATAATCAGATAATCGCCTCAAGACCACCTTTAGCAGTAAGGTATGCTAAAGAAGCAGTGGATAGAAGCCACCATTAAGCCAGGGCTTTAGTGTCTTTGACTTGCCTTTGATTTTTTCTTTTGGATTTTCTCACGCAATTGCTTTACTGCTTTCAACCTTTCTTCTTTCTGCTTCGGCAATACATATATTTCGTACAAAATAGCTTTCAAAGTTTCGATAATTAATTTTAAATTGTCTGAGTCCCATTTGTCCCATGACTGTTCATGTATTTTGTCGCTTGTCATGTCCTTTATTGCGGCAAGAACATCAAATAATGCAGAATCAACAGATTGATATTTAGATTTTAAAAATTTGATTTTGGATTCATAATCTTTACCTTCAGCCTTTTCTCTTACTGTTAGTTCATATATTGCCTTTCTCATACATGCAGAAGCACCAGTCAGAAAATTCATCTTCAGGCATCCTTCAGCCTCCATAATTAATCTGTAGCTTAGGAAAATTCATTCTTTGTCCGAATTTCGCTGAAACGTCACACCACTGATTTCAAGCCCTTCGTCATCATAATATATCTCCAACTTCTCGTTACAACAGCCACATTTCAAGATGTATCGAGGCATTTTCTTTCCTGAACCTTTTTTGTGGTAAACCCCGATTTGAGGATAACCTGTCGGCCTTGTATAATATGGATCAAACACATAGTCTTTGTAGACAACGGTCGTCTCCGACCTGATAAGGTTCTTGTTTAGTCTCTTCATTTTACCGAAGTTTGCATAATAAGCTTCGCTGATAAAATGCCTGGTCTATAATGATAGATTTCTTCGACGATCCTTTCCCGGCAGACAAAATGAATCGATGCATCGGTTAATTTTTCACAGTATCCGGCACAGGCTTTGAGTATCTCTTCCAATTCTCCTTCTGAACCTGATTTTGATTGTGTCTCTGAATTACGTAAAATGCAGTTCATCAAAATCACAAAAACGAGAACAATTGAAGGATAAAGAGAGATTCGTTTTTTCATCTATCTGGCGAGGGAAACATCGTCCTATTTTATCCTGACCTCAGTCTCCACGATGAAAAATTTGTAGTTCTTATAAACGATAGTCGTCTCTGATATTTTGTACCTTCCCCGTCTGACATATTCTTCTTTTACAAAATATCTGCTGGGAAATCGAATGCCGTTTTTCTCATAGGCGTATTCCGAGACGAATGTTATTCTGGGCTTCGCTCCTATTTTCTTGGCTGCTTCTTCGATCCTCTCTATGTTTCCCATCAATTCCTGATTCCATTCGATCTTCATAATGCTGCAGTCGTTCTTTCTGACCCAGACTCTTCCAAAAAGGTGGTCCGCCTGGAAACTTTCTTTTAGAACAACCTCTATCATGAGGCATTGATCTCCTTTTAATTTCTCTTCCTTTTTAACGACATAGTTGTGATTTTGCTGCTGGGATTCACCCAAAAGCCCGATAGGACCGAAGATGACATATTTGTGCCAAAAACGCTGTGTTTTTAATTCAGCATTCTCCTCATGTCTGCTTTCCCCATTTTCCTCCACAAGAATTCTCTGTTCCTTGATATCGCCATCTTTCCGGATCAATTGATAATCATAGACATAGGAGTTCTCCCGAAAAAAGGGAGTCTTACCCGCAAAGATAGAGGGGAATCGCTGAGAATAATATATCCGTTCATTTATTTCTTCATTACAGACAAAATGCAAGGAGACTCGCTCCAATCTTTGGCAATATTCTGCAGCCTTCTTTAATATTCGTTCCAGATCAACCGATTCATCGTTTCCTTTTTTAACATAAGGGCTAAGGAAGTTCTGATGCGAGGGAAGTGAATTAAGGAGGATGAGGAATACCAGAAAAAAGAAAACGCTCTTTTTTGAAAAAATCATCAGAATTCCCCTCATCCAACCGATATCCTCAGTTTTAATTCTACCTAATGATGAAGAATATATATGAAAATTAAGAGTTATTGATAATCAGTTCAGGGCAAAGTCTATCCAATAAAGGCTTTTTACAGGTGAATTCTAAAAGATTCTCTCTTTCTTGCGGATTTCTTGTTGAAGTATATGTTTTTCCTAGGTATTATTGTTAATGTAGTTGCTTAGTAGATGAAAGTTTGCTGAAATTGAGGGAATATCATCATCAACATAAAAAGCAAATTCTTATAGTTTAGACAAATCGACAGCAAGATTTATTCCATAAATTTTTAATGATGATTTGCTATGAAAGCCTGTCACTCCGTTATCCCAATAAGGTCCAGCATGAAGGCATATTC
>CAYUTH010000254.1:0-3257 GCA_964447485.1 uncultured Candidatus Cloacimonadota bacterium
ATATCCGAGATGATAGTTTATTCCCATATCACCTTCAACAGTTAAGGATCCCGAAAAGGGAACATGTTCCGGGGACGAAACATAAATATCATACGTAAAGTTTGGAAGTATGACTTCGTATGTTCCACCACTCACGTCAACCGTTGCATATTCTTCACCGTTATCGCTGCGGTAATAGCTAAGAGTACCAGTTGTGAGAATAGTGAAGTCACTCACGAGTTGACCTGAAATCATACTGCTTTCAACAGGATCCATAACAATGTTATGCGTGTTCGCACTATAGTTTAAGAAATAGCCGAGTTCCTGGTATGGGTCAAAGCCCCATTTATCTATATAAATATCATAATGATCAACTGGATATTCAGAAGTAATTTCGTAAAATCCAGAGCCGTCCGTGATATCACTGAAAAGAGGTGGTTCTAAGGGGTCTCCACCCTGCTCATAGAATCGTACTTCAGCATTCGCAATGGCAACAGCATTGTCAGCATCTGTTACAACACCAGAAACAGTACCGAACACCTCGATGGTCGTGAATGTTTCCTTATACATATTGTATCCGGATTTCATAATACCAGCTTCAATGTCTGTAATGCAGGTAGGCGTATATGTTATTTGATCTGTAGTAGAATAGATGGATGTATCAATTTCAACAACGTAAAGTCCATATGTGCAATCTGTTTCATCCTGTGAGAAGAGTACAGTGCCGGGAAGATTCAATCCAAATGTATCCTCGAGACCAAATGTTGTGGTAACCCATATTGAAGGATTGGTAAAGTCCATTCCGCCAGTGACACCAAATGGTTCTTCAAGGAGGTTATATCCGTCACCGGTTCTCCAACCTATCACATTGAGGATCGTGTCGCCGCCGTATTCGCCGCCGAAGTTTAACGTACAGCTTCCAGAAGCATTGGTCATACCCGAAGTGGTTCCATACACACCAGGTCCGGTAATGAGTATATTCACATTAGGAATAGGTGTCGTGCCATCGTCTTCAAAAACACCAATAGTTACATCTGTTAATGTATTGATCGGCATGGAAGTCGGGGTAATATTGACTACTGCAGGTGTGGCTACAACAACAGTTGTAAGCACAGGTTGATATTGAGGTTTGGTCACGATAATGTCGGCTGTGCCTGCTGTAGTGAAAGGATCGATGGTTACTTCCGCAGTCCCGAAATCATTTGCCAGCGCTGCGCCGTGAAGCACTCCATCCATAGAAATGGCAACATAAGAGCCGGGTTCTGCTTGAACAGCAAAGTTTGTCGAGCCAATAGGCAAAAGTCCGGGGAATGAAACACTGTTTGTGCTTCCTTGAGTGAGATAAGTTACGACAGAGGGATCGCCGAGAATGTTATATGCCTGCCAATAATAGGTAGGGTTAGAATGTTGGGGGTATCCTTGTATGTCGACTTCGGTAACTGCGAGGTTGCCACAAAAGAGCACGGCATCATTACATACATAATCAGAAACGAATGGTGCATCGTAAGCGCCCCATGAGGTTTCTGCGTATGTAGGCACATAACCTCCGCCCGGAGTGGCGAAAGCTCCTACTGCCCAATAAAAATCTTCATACCAATAAGAGGAAGGAGCAGATGCAATATAACCTATCGAGCCGGTTGGTTCGCCGGTGGCAGTATCTGTAGCACGAGCAAAAGTTTCACCAAAACATTCGCTATAACCAAAGTCGCCCGAAAGACAGCAGTTTCCAATTGCCAATGGTAGTTTGCCCACATTGGTAAGTGCGTTTACCATTGATTGGCTAAAATTAGGATTGCTCCAGCTCGTTTGACTGCCGTGAGCAGTGTAATTAATAAAGGAAATTCCATCATCAATTGTATCATAGCATCCTGTATAGGAAGTAAGATACGTATGAACGTCATTGAATCCATGCAAAGCATTGAAATAATTTTCAGTTCCATAATGAACTGTGGGCTGACCAACACTTGGGTTCCATGTGCCGTCAGCACCTGCGATCAATGTTACATTATCAAGGTAAGCGGGAACAGGAAATTGATATTTTTCATAAGCAATAGTCCTGTCGACCTGAGTTTCGAGCTGAGCAACGGTAGTAGCGGAAAATCTCCCATAATACATTTCCGGGAAAATGTCTCCGTCAACACTGCAATAATAAAGGTCTGTAGCCTTATTTGAAGATGATCCGATCTCAGAGGGAATCTGCCCGGTATCTCCAACAAAAAGCACGAAGCTTGGTGCGGGATCTGTTGGAGTTCCTGCATTATATTGGTTATGTATCCAGGTTTTGATCAGGTTTACAGAACCGCCTATTACATCTGTATAACCAACAATAATTTCGAATCCTTTTTGGGTTTTCCATTCAATGAAATCTTCAAGAGTCGTTTCAAACATTCTGTCTGCAACAATAAGATATTTTACCGGATAGGTTACAAGATCAGGATGGGCTGGATAGCCGTGATCTCTGCCATTGAAAAGTCTATCATTGATAACGTTGAAATAAGGTGAAGCAGTTGCTGCTTTTGTGTATTCGGTCTCTGCGATATCAGGATTATGAAAATGTACATTTACCTGAATGTCGTTATAGACCCGGATCTTTTCCTGAACAGGATTGTAGCGAACAGGCGCAATGACAATACGAGCTATGCGATATCCACGAAGTGTTCCGACAACTTCTACGGTTGCAAGCTCAACATCTTTAAAGGAATCTGAAGAATAAATATCTTCATTAAATTCAAAAGGAACGGTAGAAGGGTCTGTATTCTTGGAATAGGAAGGTTGAACAGGAGCAATTGTATGCATAATTCCATATTCGCTCAGATCGTATTCCTGCATTGTGTAATCAAGCACTTCTATGGAAACCTCCGCACCAAATGGAATATCAATCAATTTTTTGATTGCAGGAAGTTTGGGTGATCCAATTTCTCCTATGAAATAACCATCCCGGATTGCAAGTTCTGTGAACTCACCGCCTTTGCTTGTGATATCCATAGTAGATATTTCTGAAAACTCAAAGGTAATATCTAAGTTATTAAAAGAATTTTCAGTGATTTCAAATTTAGTTTCTGCTTTGTCCAATGCGATGTGTGAACTGTTGGCAAAAGCGAGCGAAGCCACGAACATGAACAGCAGAGCAAATAACAGTGTTTTCTTCATCGAAAACCTCCATTTTTTTATCTTTTTATTTTTTAAAATATTTTATTCAAAAAAATTTGATTAAAATCTCGTTCGTTGGAGAAGATTGTCAAGTGAAATCAGTTTTTTAATGTTATTTTTTTATATAT
>CAYUTH010000255.1:0-3227 GCA_964447485.1 uncultured Candidatus Cloacimonadota bacterium
GCCTGCAAGATCTTCTTCTGCAAACGCAAAGGAGGTGAATAATCCAAGTATTGCTACGAAAGAAAGTAATGTTTTGATTATGTTATATTTTTTCATTTTTATCTCCTTTCCTAGCGTAATATCGCTACTTTAACGATCTGTTTCTCGCCAGCTTGATTTTCAACGATGATAAAATAAACACCATTTGCAACATAGTCGCCGTATTCATTCCTACCATCCCACAGCAAGGATATGCTGCTAACATCCTGGGCTTCTTTTACGAGCTCACCTGCTGAATCATAGATTCTCAGTTTGGTGAGAGGAGAAGTTGGATCATCAAAATTTGGAAATGTTTGACCGGTATATAATTCCGGATTAAATGGATTTGGTCTAAAATACGGTTCATCGATCGTAGATATTGGAATAAGACTGGTTGCGATGCTTGCATAGAGTGTGGGCAAGTCGCTTGAGAGTGACACATTATTCAAGACAGTTGCAGTATCTGCGAGATTAGGATTTACTGTGACTTCGATCCATGCCTGCTGATTGATCTCTCCTGCAAGAAGCTCATCGAGATGCCAGTATACGAGATGATTATCCGTATCATAGACACCACCGTTCGAACAGTCCTTAAAGATCATATAGGACGTATCAGGAAGTTGATCGAAGATGTCCACGCCATACAACGTTGTGGTGAGAGGATTGCCATAGTTTATTGTGTATATGACAGTTGAGCCGCCAGAAGCAGGAAATCCGCCGGTATTATCCACTACATTCAGAACGAGTGAATCAGGAGCGAGGTAGAGACTGATGCTTTTCCTTCCTATTCCGCTCGCTTCTGCATAGATCTTACCACTGTAGGTATTCGCCATAACGATATCCATCGGCACAGTGATTACGCAATAGACAGTCTCCTGTCCGGAAGCTGAGATCGAATCAATAAAGGTCGGATTGATCAATATACTATCTGAGGGAACAATATTGCCATAACTATCAACAAGATTATCTGCATAGACATCAATATCATACAGAGATTTAGCTCCGCCAATTTCCATAATGTCGAAATTAAAATAGAGTCCTTGGCCTGGTGCATATGTCTCAAAGGTTTTAGAGTCTAGAGAGAGCATCATATTCGGGAATTCTTCAGGAGGAGAAGTGTAGATTGTCAGTCCGCCGATCGCATTGATGGTGGCACTCGTGCCAAGTACTTGCTGCGCTTGAACAGTTCCGGTATGATTGAACTGACTTGTCATATTTTCACCCACATAAGATTGCATTGTAAGTTCGTATGAAGCTGAGTCATTTCCGGTATTATAGATCTCTACAGTGAGATTTGCAGCAGTTGAAAGGTCGATATTCAATTCTTGAACTCCACCAGTTGAAAGCCATTGGGAATTAGGAATATCAGAAATCCATATACCATATTCATTCATTCCGGCAAAATTACCATCGCCATCATAAATGATAAGCTGTAATCCATCATATCCAAGTGCATCAAGTTTAATAACTATCCTGCTGTCGTCAGGAACTGTTCCGACTTCGAGTGCAAGCAATGCCAACGCAGTATTTCCATGATCGCCAAGTCCTGCCCAGTCAATATAATAACCTGTAGGGTCTGTCCAGCCGGTTCTCCAATAATAATAATCATTTGCAGCATCAACCCAATGTTGTCCGTTGATTCGCGAATAGAGAGTATTATACCAATTTTCTCCATGAATTTGAGTTTTTCCACCGAGTGCAAAAGCTTTTGCAAATTCATAAATATAGTAATAATATCCTGCTCCAGAATAGACACATTGACTATGCAGACTTGCTGCACTGATCAGTGAAGAAACAGTGTAACCATTGGTGACATAATAATAACATTTGTCAGCCAAAGGTGTGGCAGCGCCAATTCCATGATTCGCAGCAAGGTTCAAACCCCATATCGAAGCCATAGTGTTTCCGCGGGGACGGGTACTCGGTTCCTGATAACCCAGCCACGCTGCTGTGCCATTAGTACCTTTGTGATAATCCATATAATTGTAGATCTTATTCCAGATGTCTTTATCAGTATATTCCATTCCTTCAAGAGCGAGATATGTCCACTGGTTTATAGACATATCACCGCCGTCCTGGCTGGTATAACCGCTATTGTAGCGCCAGCTTACTCTACTCCACGTTGTGTCAACCGGATCAGTGATATAGGCAAGAGCTGCAGGGAGGGCATTAGTAATAAGAGTATCAAGAGCGCCTGGAAGAGTAGTTTTTAATGCTGATGTAAGTGCAACGATCGCCATACAGTTTTCATACATCAGACTACCGCCACTTGTGTAGAAAGGTCCACTCCACTGATTTGCAAGTATGAAGTTAATAGCATCTTCCACAACTTGCCCATGTAAGGGATCTTCTACATCATAACCTCTTCCGAGAAATGCTTGAAGGCAGAGTGCGGTTATACCGAGGTTGTGGTATTGTGAACTCCAGTTCCAGGAACCATCAGCATTTCTATAATACTTCAACCAGAGTAATCCGTTTTCGATCAAAGGACTATACGTATACAAAGTACCATATTCCAGCATGGTTGAAACCGATAATTTCAATCCATCATCATAGGTAAGTGTAATATTATAGAGCCCCTCGACATCGTGCTCATAGGGTACAAGTTCCATTGTATAAACATTTGCTGCTTCAACTAATGTTACTTTTTCGCAGTACTCGTCACCGAACTTTACGGTAAAATCATCAATTGCCAGTCCGGTTACGAAACCTCCGACTTCATCGTACACCTGGAACGAAATCATCATTGTATCGAGGATCTCGGGCTCAATTACTGCAGGAAATCCTTCAACGGGATCTATGATCGCCAGGCTGTCTACATCAGCAAGGAGCGTACTGGAAAATAGCAAAATTAGAACAAAAAATAATATCTGTTTTTTCATCCTGTTCTCCTTTTAATTTTATTATTTTTACTATAAAACCTATTTAAGAAATTAGTATTCAAAATTGTACCTAATTGAGAAATTTTTCTTTTTTTCATTTTAAAATTATCATATTTATTTCGAAAAGGGACACGTTGCAATACAGCTTGAACATCCACCGCCATTTTCAAGCCAATACATGTAGCATTTTTCAACATCAACGACCCAGCGTTTAATTCCTTGATTATTTGAGACACTCTTTATTTCATATGAAGGTTCCGCATCGCAAGATTTTGCAGACACTCCAAATGCATCGTTGCATAGTTTATATTTTTTGTAATAATCTTG
>CAYUTH010000256.1:0-829 GCA_964447485.1 uncultured Candidatus Cloacimonadota bacterium
AATAGAATATTCAGAAATGAATTTTGATGAATGATACATAGAGAAAATGATGTTATAGAAGAAATTTCGACCTTTGCCACGAAGGCACCAAGAAACAAAAAATAAATAGAATTTATCTGGTTACTAAGCCCCTGCTTAGTAACCCTAAGATGCGTCACCAAGCAGGGGCTTGGTAACGAGAGGTGAGAGGTTGAGCTTGGTAACGAGAGGTGAGAGGTTGAGCTTGGTGACGAGAATTGAGAGATTTGGGTTTGGTAACGAGAGTTGTGCTGGTGAGAACTGTGGCGGAATGTGCAAACTTCTTGACATGTAAATATTCCAAACAGAAAAAAAAGTTACAAAGGATTTTATCAAAGGATTATTATGAAAAAGAAACTAAGAAATAAGGCAGTTTGTCTCACAACTGGTTATACCACCGTATTTCATAAAATATGGTCATCAACACTTATACTTCTTGCATTGCTTGTACTATTCATGTGTTACGGTTGTTGTAAGTTGGCTTCTCCGGAGGAAGAACCATCAGCAACCATAGAAATACTGCAAAATGGTATAGTGCAGGATAGTATTGTCGTAAAAAAAGAAAATGATGGAGATATTTATCCTGTATATGATGGTAAATCGCAGATAGGCGAGATAGAAGTCGAATACGTTGAACATTCCGTAGTTCCACAAGTTGAACCAACAATATATTTTTTTACTATGGGACGGAAAAATCAATCATATACAATATTTACAAGTGTATCTCCTTTTGATACATTAAGATTCGATTATCAACTTGATTTTGATGCGGTTAACGACAGCTTAAATTGCGGTACGATGTATCAACGTG
>CAYUTH010000256.1:839-3222 GCA_964447485.1 uncultured Candidatus Cloacimonadota bacterium
CATTTTTCAGTATGGAAAGACTCTGTATTTGTGGATTCCCTGTTCACAGACAGTCTCGGAAGATTTGAAACTACCCTCGAACCGGACAGTTTTTTATTGAGAACTTCATGGCCGGACGTTCCTGAGATTGAGTTTGTTTTACAGGATGGTTACGCTGATTATTTTGTTTATTATTATATGTATTGCGAAAAACCCAATATTTATCTCTATCCCGAAAATCCAATTGAGCTTGATGTGAGTATATCATTTCCACAAACAGGTGAGGTCGTTACTTCCATACCGGAATATCCCGATAAGTGGAAAAATATAACGGTGGAGCCAGACGGCACAATTGATGGAGAATACCGGTATTTATTCTATGAAAGCAAGCAGCCGAATTTCTTCCAGAGATCAAAAGGGTGGATCGTGAATACCAAAGAACTGGAGTCATTTTTCAGAGATAATATGAAAGAGTCCGGTTTTATACAGCATGAGACAGATGACTTTATCGAGTACTGGATTCCACTTCTGACGGATTCCCCGTATTATGAAATCTACCCTCAATATAATGAACAACTCGATCCGCTTATCACATTGAATTTTTCCATACAGCCGGACAACATCCTGCGTGTTATTTATGCAATCGAGGGAATAGATTCTGATGACGTGAAGCTGGAAGAGCCTGATATTATTCCTTTCGAGAGAACAGGTTTTGTTGTTGCCGAATGGGGTGTGGTGCTTGACCGAGAAGAATAAATGAAAACAAAGAATAATTACTATCGTGATAAATATAAGACAGAAGAGTACTATTGGGGCTTGAAACCATCTCCATCTTGTTTCGATATACTAAAGTACATGCCGCCTGTCAGACCCTTAAAATTGCTGGATATCGGGTGTGGTGAAGGGAGAAATGCAATTTTCTTTGCACGGAATGGTTATGAAGTAACCGCTTTCGATCTTGCAAAAGACGGAGTGGAAAAAACAAAGAAATTAGCAGAAAAGATCGGTGTGAAGATGAAGGTATTCCAGGCAGATATCAATGAATTCAGGTTAAATACACATTTTGATATTCTCTTTTCCACAGGAACGCTTCATTATATACAGCATGACTTGCGGGAAGAAATATTTAAAAACTACAAAGATTTCACGAATGCAGATGGCATACATATGTTCACCACATTTGTAGATAAGCCCTTTATTCCACCGGCACCGGAAAAAGAAACAAATGCATATAAATGGCTATCGGGAGAATTGTTTAGATTTTATCATGACTGGAAGATTGAGTTATGCGTAGAAGATATTTTTGATTGTATGTCAAGTGGGATACCACATAAACACGCGGTAAATTGTGTGCTGGCGAGGAAGGCAGTGTGAGTTTTACTAATGTGAGTTATCAAGTAGGACATTTCCCCTCGTTCCTAAGTTGCACTTGGGAACGAAAGCTCACATAAGTTTGTGCGTCACCAAGCAGGGGCTTGGTAACGAGAATGGACTATGACCGACTCGTGCTTTATGGTAACCGGAGGGTTTGTAATCAATCAAAAATCTTCATTCGGTGTTCGATATTCATAAATCAAAAGAAAAAGATAATGATGAATGATGATTAACGATTTCTGATTTAAGAATACAAATAGGATTATGAAATATTTTGCGCAAGCATAATACCATACTTTACTAAGCTGGGGCTTGGTAAAGAGTAAACGATTTAAGTATTTTGTTTTCGTTATCTTTCGTGTTATTTCGTGGTTAACTTAATCTGGATACCCGAGTCGTTCCCTTCATGACCGACTAATGCTTTATGGTAACCGGAGGGTTTGTAATCAATCAAAAATCTTCATTCGGTGTTCGATATTCATAAATCAAAAGAAAAAGATAATGATGAATGATGATTAACGATTTCTGATTTTGAATATCTGCTAAGTCGTTTTGATGTTGTATATTGGGTGTTGGTTATTGGATATTCTTATCATACTCCCCCCGAAAGAATATCCATCCTGATGAAATTCTTATTCTGGTGTTATCAGCTGTATCCTATGCGGTAAAATCTTCACATATATATTCTTTTTATCCTTAATAATTGGTATCTCACCATCGAGGTAGAGCGGCAGGTCGCGCTGAGCTTCAATAAAAATTTCTTTGCCCCTGTAAAGGTGAGCTGCAGAAAGTTCGGTATGCGTGCCCTTCACTGCTTTGGGGATAAATTTCAATATTTTTCTTCGGGAGTGCTTATCGATTATACAAAAATCGAATTCCCCATCATCAATCTTTGCATCCGGAGTAAGATAAAATCTGCCGCCGCAGCAGATGCCGTTTCCCACCGTAACGAAAAGGGCATCCTGCGTAAAAGTTTCACCATTTATCGTGACAGTGACATAATAGCTGTCTTTTCTGATGAGGGCTTTCA
>CAYUTH010000257.1:0-3207 GCA_964447485.1 uncultured Candidatus Cloacimonadota bacterium
TCAAAATGCGCGCACGCCCTAAAGTTCTGCTGGTCCAATCCTATGAAGAAGCAGTCACATTTGTAGAGAAATATCAGGAATACATGGTTGCGGTGATCTCTGATGTGAAATTTTATAATAACGGTATTTTGGATGATAATGCGGGATTCAAGCTTATTGATAGAATGAAAGAACAGCACATGGACATACCTGTCATTCTGCAATCCTCAGACATCGAGAATGAAGAAAAAGCACGAAACCTCCGGGTAAACTTTCTCAACAAGACTTCCAAAACCCTTCTTCATGATCTTCGAACTATCATAACAAATAATCTTGGGTATGGTGATTTTGTTTTCCGCAACAAAGAAGGGACAGAGATGGATAGAGCGACGACTATGCTTGAATTTGAGGAGAAGATCAAAACCCTCGTCGGGGAATCCATTTTCTATCATGGCGAGAGAAATCATTTTTCAAGTTGGCTGATCGCGCATGGAGAAATTCAGGTTGCGAAGAAGATTCTTCCTGAAAAAATCGAGGATTTCGACAATGTTGAGGAGCTCAGAAGCTATCTCCTCGATGTGTTCCAAACTGTCCGTAAAAACCGTACTCGAGGAAAAACAATAAACTTTGAACCGTCTGCACTCTCCGAAGTGGATCAGATCATCCGTCTTGCAGAGGGGTCTTTAGGTGGAAAGGGACGAGGGCTGGCATTTCTTAATGCGCTTCTTGTGACAATGGAATTCGAAGAGGAATTTCCTGAGGTAAATATTGCTCTGCCCAGCACTTCCATTATCGGCACTTCAGAATATGATTCGTTTATCGAAAGAAATAAAATTGGGGAGTGGATCATTTCAAAATCCGATAAAGAAATTCAGGAAATTTTTATAAAAGGCACTTTATCTAAGGAGCTTATCCAAAAATTAGAAGTTATTGTTGAGCAGATCACGTACCCTCTTGCAGTACGTTCGTCAGGACTTCTTGAAGATTCTCAGTCCCAGCCTTTTGCAGGAATCTATAAAACCTATCTTCTGCCAAATAATAATCCAGACAAAAAGATACGGCTGCACCAGCTCTGCGATGCAATCAAGCTCGTTTTTTCTTCAGTATATCTCGAAGGAGCACGCACCTATATTGAAAGCATCAATTATAAAGTAGAAGAAGAAAAAATGGCAGTGATCATTCAGGAAATCGTTGGTTGCGGTTATGATGATTGCTATTACCCGCACTTTTCCGGTGTTGGGCAATCCCACAACTTTTATCCTGTATCCTATCTAAAGAGCAGCGACGGTGTTGTCTCTATTGCGGTCGGGCTTGGTAAGACTGTGGTCGAAGGTGACCGCACTTTCAGATTCTGTCCCAAGCATCCTAAAATGGATATTATTCCGCCATCTGAACAAGTGAAAGAGTCACAGAGTTTTTTTTATGCAGTTGCTTTGAAAAATCCAACCTTTGATCTTCTTGAGGGAGAAGACATTACTCTGAAAAAAGTGCTTATCAATCAAGCAGAAGAGCATGGAACCCTCACACACATGACATCTGTATGGGATTATGAAAACAATCGTCTCATGGACGGAGCAATAAAAAAAGGAACGAAAATCGTAACTTTTGCAGATATTATAAAATACAATTATTTCCCTCTTTCGAAAATCATGGAAGAGATACTTGATATCGGAGAAAAAGCGCTTGGAATGCCTGTCGAAATCGAATTTGCAGTGAATCTTACTAAGGATGAAAAAAAGAAAATATATCCTACTTTTTACGTCCTGCAGATAAGACCTCTGACTATAAATACGGAAGATATTTCTATAGATATTGAAAATATAAACAAAGATGAACTTGTATTATACACTGAAAAAGGAATGGGAAACGGCATTATAGATTCCGTGCATGATGTCATTTTTGTTGATGCTGATACATGGGATAGAACCAAAACAGTAAGAATGCATGATGAAATCGCAGAACTGAATAAACGAATGAGAGCTGAAGGCAGAAATTACATTCTTATTGGGCCCGGACGCTGGGGTTCACGAGATAGATTCCTTGGAATTCCTGTGAAGTGGATAGATATCAACATGGCAAAGATAATTGTTGAAACAGGCAGTGAAAATTTTGCTGTTGACAGCTCACAGGGAACACATTTTTTCCACAATCTTGTGTCAATGGATGTAGGATATTTTAGTATATCGCATCATTCTGAAGTTGATTTTCTGGATTGGAATTGGCTTAAACTTCAAAAAATTATAGAGAAAACCGATTTCTTTTTCCATGTTCAGGTCGATCATCCGCTGGTCATCAAAATGGACGGATACAAAGGATTAGCTGTTATTTACAAGTAGCTATTTTACCCATTCATTATTGAGAGAGTCTGTCAACTCTTCGACCTTATTGATTGCTATCGGCAGTTTGAGTTTCAGATCATTGAAATCTTTCACATATAAAAGATCATTTACAAATTCATGATCTTCTTCGGACCAATCCCGATAAGAGTAGAGCAATCCAAAATCATGCTTCGCAGGACAGTTCTTTACATTGAACAGAAATGCCAATCGTCCCAAAATAAGTTTGTAATACCCATCCAATGCATAGACTTCCCTTCCTCGAAGAACCTGTTTTTCAAGCTCTATTTTCGTAATGAAGAATGATTTTTTAAAGTATTTCAGCTTTGGCACTATCTTCTTTTTGAAATCCTCATCAGGCATAGGAGTACCATCCATAAGCCCTTTTTTGTCAAACCACACAACAGAATTTCCGTGTCTGTTCGATTCCATGAACCTGTTACCTGCAGAAAGCTTCTCAATCAGCAGATCGATATAGAAGAACTTAGGTGAATCCTTGAGCAGATAAAATGTTTGTGAGTGCCCGTGCCAGGAGGGTTCCGGTATGCGCAGTTTTTCCTTGATTCCATAAGTATCCTCAAGATATTTCTCTGTTTTTTCAAATAATTCTTCCACATGATCATCATCACAGATCAAAGCCATATCGAGGTCGGAGTAGTCATCATCAAAACCTGTTGCAACAGAACCGCCTTCCCAGGCAGTGTAAATTTTTTCGTCGGATTCCCAGAATTTTTTTAATTGTTCATAGAGAATTTTTTATATTCAAGCATGTGCTCCACTTTGAATTTTTCTTTTTTCTGGGAGTCAAGATGTGTAAAGTCAATGTTTTTCCATAATTATTTGACAAATAATAATAGGGTTCATTTTTACGCAAAATCATACCATAAATATA
>CAYUTH010000258.1:0-3200 GCA_964447485.1 uncultured Candidatus Cloacimonadota bacterium
TTATACCTGCTTCGAGAGCTTCGAGGATTTCATCAGCAGTTCTTGTCTTAGCAGCAGCGACCACCTCGATGCCTTCAGGGATCTCGGAAAGCAAGCGTTTTATATTATCTGTTATTGAACTCATTGTATCCTTTCATTGTCGATTTACACATTATGAACAACATTCATCTTAATGAACCTTCCTTTGTCAACTCCTATCTCATTACATTGAATATCCAATATCCAGCAAGGAATGTTCAATGATGAAGTAATTCTTAGGAAAAGTAATTTCCAAATCATCAATCTGAAATCTTCAATCGCTCATCTTAAATCTCAAATCAATAAATTCCCTTCTATCAGCTAGCTGAGAATGCGAAACGCTCAACACTCCACTCTCTACTCTTTGTGCTCTCCATGTACAACCATTGCGAAGGTTGCAAGACCGTTCGTAAGGTAAATTTTTAATTTTAAACTTTCCATTTTTAATTTTTCATTTCTGAGTGTTAACGTAGGCGAACCATCTTCCTCACTACCGCATTTCCGTTATACTCTAATTTGTATAAATACGTCCCCGGTGCAACCTGTTTCCCATATTTATCTGTTCCATCCCAGACGATCTTTGTCTTTACCCAAAAGTCTTGTGTCGTTCCGTCGAACCTGCGAACAAGCTGTCCTTTGGTATTGTATATGGAAAGGGTGTAATCTTCTACCCTGGTGTAATCCGCAGTGATGAAGAGTATTTCCGTCTCATTTGTAAAAGGATTCGGTGTATTTTGAAAAAGATACAGATTGTGAATAAAACTCGTGTCCGGCTGGTCGATACTAACCGTATCCTGGCACTCATATGCTCCTATGTCTAATCTTCCGTTGAATATTCTCGGATTCCCTGCTAAGTCCGTTGCGGGGAGATGCAGCCCTGTTGTATCGGGTGTGCCGGCGTCGATGCAGGGAGAATATTTCGTTAACTCGTAACTGAACGGATTACCTCCAACAAAGAGTGGGTCCTCGTCTATATTTCCGTCTCCCCAATATAAAGTACCGTTATTATTGGTATTGATTGCATCTATTCCACCATCGATATTACAGTATTCTAATGACACAGAATTAGGATCATGTTGAGGATGGAACCATATCTCTGTTTTCATATCATTCCTAAGAATAGTGTTGATGAGTTTTATATTTCCATCATCAACCAAGCTGATCGTGCCTTGAGAGCAGCTGTCATTATCGCATATCGTGCAGTTTATCAAATATATATAATCGTTAGGACCATAATTCTCCCTTATCCCACTACATAGATCACCATAATTATTTGCTATTGTACAGTTTATTAATATAGGATAAGAATTTGTGACTGCTGCCATAGCTCCAAAATTTCCCGTTACAGGATTTGATTTATTATTCCGTATATCACAATTAATAAAAATTGGATAGCAATATGAAGCGCAATCTATTGCTTTAGAATTAGTCTCATTTGATGAAAATACTTTTACATTTTCAAAAATAGGACTTGAATGATCGCGGCAGTAAATATGGATTTTTCCCAATTCTCCATAAATGTTATTATCTACTAAATATAAATTTTTCATAACTGGATTTGAATTGTTTTCAATATATATTCCACCGGTTAATCTTTCATATCCGTGCTTCATAGTCATCCCTTGAACCGAAAATTCAGAAACATTGACGATATTCATCAACCTGCATGTTTGTTCTGCATCAAGAATGCTCAACTCTTGCCCTACTCCTATTAATGAGACATGATCTTTACCCCCGAGTGAAAAAAACTCACCGGTCGCAGAGGGTGAATAAATTCCTTCATCAACATAAATAGTATTGGGATGTGTACTGTCTGATACCACCATGATCAATGCGTGGTAGATGTTCTGAAAAGCGTTATTCCAATTCAATCCACTATTTGCATTATTACCGTCAGTGGAAACATAAACATCCTCATTTATTTGTTCTATCTTGTGATGAAGAATATCCATAGTTATACTGCCATCATTCACGTATGTATAAAATTTATCCGGCTCCTGTACCGTAAACGTATCGACATAGACTGTCATGTCTCCTTCATAATTATAAATATCACTACCCATTGGAGAATAATTCATATAAATATTACATAAATCTTTTTGTGAGAAAGTAATTTCAGTATCATTTTGTTTACAAATTCCCCCTCCCATGAGAGAAGATAAATTATTATTGATATTTGTAGCATAAATTGTTGTGTTTGGTGATGAACTCACATAAATACCTCCTCCAATACCGGCAGTATTATTCAAAATTTTACATTTTTCTATATATATAGATGCAGTATATATAATTATTCCACCTCCAAAATGAATATTATTGCTATAATATCCGTTACCATTTTGAAGTGTAATACCTACTAATGAGGCATTATCCTCACCTGACATTACTTTAATACAACTTCCGTTATTATTACCATCAATAATCGTATTTTTTATATATGATTCATCCCCTGTGGTGTAGTACTTACTTGCGATGGTAATATTTTTCCCGCTGTAGTCTATATTTTCATAATAAGTTCCCGAATATACAAGAACAATATCACCGTCTGATGCATGATCGATCCCTTCTTGAATAGTCGTGTAGTCTCCTGTGCCATCGATGTCGATGATGATGGTCGATGACCAAATAAAAGAAAAGGGCAGTATAATTAATATAATAGCTATGAATAAATATTTCATCATTACCTCACCCCCTGTCCCCCTCTCCGAAAAAATCAGAGAGGGGTATAGAGGATTCATTGTTTTATTATTTCATCAGTAACATCTTGTGAACAGCACTCTTTTCACCTGAAGTCAGTTTGTAGAAATAGATGCCATTCTTGACGTCGTTACCATACCTGTCTTTGCAATCCCACGAAATCGAATAATACACATCCTTGGTTCCTGAAGAAATGATGCCATCACAATCAATCGTTCTTACCAATTGACCTCGAATGTTATAAATGTTCAGTTCCGTATGTGCAGCATCCTGCTCCGGCATGAACCTGATCTGTGTAGAGTTCGTTTGTACGGGATTCGGATAATTCTGCAGTAAGATAAGTTTGTGAGTAACAGACGATTCATCAGTATTAAGCTTTACCTTGGCGAAGGACTTTCTTTTATAATTGAGAGGTTTTTCAATATATGCTTGGATTTCTTTGCTATAAGAAACATAGGGAATCGATTTGGTCAATTCACCCTTTT
>CAYUTH010000259.1:0-3167 GCA_964447485.1 uncultured Candidatus Cloacimonadota bacterium
TTTTGATATCTTACCCGATAAAGGATGTCATCGTTTGGATATCCCGGGAATATTAATTCCTGTCTTTCAAGTACATTTAGTGCATCCATCCAGTCATCGGTTGTTCTGTTGAGCACAGGGAAGGAAATCCAGTCCACGTTATCAAATTCAGCATAATCATAATCATCTTTGAAGTAGTCATGCGAAGCAACAGGAATAGCACCCATATCTGCTGGAGTTCCATCAGCGTCCTCATATTGTGCCCAGGGATGTCCTGTATCTATACAGGGGGAGAAACCATTCGCATTCCACTTAAGGGTGTAATCGTCAGTTGCTCTGTCTGTAAAGACTGGATTAATGTGAATTGAGTTAAACTCTTGAGTAGGAGGTGAATCATAGTTACCAGAGCTATTATCATAAATATCGGAATATCCAACAATCAAGCTTTCCGTTCCTGTATTCCATCGTATCCCGTATCCACTATTAAAAGCAATGATATTATTAAAGATACCATAGTAATATCCGGAATCACCAAGATGAATACCTGCATCACAATCATTATCAACAATAGTGTTGTTATCAATTTGGTAGGAATTAGAGCTTGAATAATCTGAATCATGTTCGATACATATAGCTGAAGTTGACCATTTACATGTATTTTCATACATAAGATTATTACATATAGAAATTTCAGCATTATCCGATATATAAATTAGGTGCTGGGACTCATTATTATAGATTGTATTATTCGTGATCTCAACCGGATCTTCATTATCGTTCCATGAAGCATCAAATTCGGTATAGATGAGCGAACCTTCCCCAGATGCAGTAGTATTATCAATATTACTATAGATTTCATTATTATGAATTGTTGGGGAATCACTTTCATCAGCCACTACATAAATTGCTAATCCTTGACGATCAACATCTGGATGGGGAGCCCCATTAAGATAAGTGTATAAAGAATTACCATATATCTCATTATTTCTAATAGTGACATTGCCTTTACATGCTATGGCAGCGCCACCTTCTGCATCCCACCCTTCATTATTTCGAATGATACAATTTTCAATCACGGTGTTTCCTTCACAATATATCGCTACACCTAATCCATAATGATCTAAGTCAGATGGATTATTAAGCGAGCAATCCTCAATGATACAATTACTTATTAAAGGGGAAGCTAAGTTTTTGAAGCAAACAGCGCCATTAAAATATACCCTCTCCTCAAAATTTCTAATGGTAAATCCCATTATCTTGTCATCATTATTTATCTGTGAATCCGTCAAATAAAATGCATGATCACCACTATAATCACCTTCAATAATACAATTTTCAGGATTGTTGAGACTTTGAGCCCTTAGTGTTATGTGCTTATCAAACCAGAATAAGTTTTGATTTTCATATCCTTGATAAATACCATTCATTACAACGACTGTACCACCATCTTGTATATGATCCAGCCCCTCTTGTATACTGCTGTAGTCGTAAGGAACAATTATATATTTGTCCAGATTGTACTGTAAAGTAACATTATCCAAATTTGTAGTTGTATTTCCTGATGAAATACAACATTCTATCGTTTCATTTTCATAATCTCCACTAGTGTGTTCAAAAGAAACTTTATATCCAAATCCACTTTGTATACTAATCTCATACTCACCAAGCTCATTTGCTGTAGTATAAAACTTATCAGTTAGAATAAATTCACCGTTACTATATTCCATTTTTCTGAAGATAACTCTACATTCATTCAGGTTACCGCTACCACCACTTAAGTTAATAACACCAGTGGCTACGCTGGGTAATGAATATTGCCAATAACCACAGTATACTGTCTTTGTTGCTGAATTATGATATCTTTCGTTTGCTGAATTAATTTCTTCGATTGGATAATAATTGTAATCACCGTAGAAAGATTCTATTTGCCAGTAATCTGGTATTTCGTTTCGTTCCCATCCGCTTGCATAACAACATACAACATAATTATTTTCAGCGATATGATCGGCACCATTTACATTCCAAGGATTTAAATGTTGATCATCACTGCAAAATACATTATTTATTATATTACAATTATCATTTCCGCTTTCAACTCGAATACCAAATTTTAAAGAACGATTTCTTAAAAAAGTGTTATAATATCCATTAGCCCCCCAAACATTATCAACATCAATGTACCAACAATTATTACCTTCAAATAAATTTCTTGATGGACCAATATCACCACTATAATGCCCATGTAAAGATATATCACCACAATCATCTGAGCTTGCTATATCATCTGAATAATTATATCCAAATACATTCCCAAATGCACCATCAGCTACCATCATAGAATGTCTTAAATGACGAATGATATTATTCTCTACTAAGCACAATGAAGAGTTATGTGTTATCCAAACACCATAGCCACGTCCTCCACCACAATATTCATCTGCATGGTGAATATAGCAACCATGAATATCAATATGGCTACTATTATTCGAAATCAATATATGATGTCCTGAAGCTTGCGTAGATTCAACTCCTTTTACCCAACAATTATCAGAGGAACCAATAACAATATTCACACCTGATTTCTCTCCAGTACCATCACGTTGTATTTTCAAATCTTCAATTCCCACTTTCGTTTTACTGAACATTCTTAGGCAATCAATTTCATCTGCTACATGAAAATAAAGAATGGAAACATCAGAACCAGATCCCTTGAGGGTAACTTCAGATTGCACCTTCAATGAATTAGTGATTTTATAAGTGCCTGCTGGAAAATACACTATATTAAATCCAGAATTGTCATCAGCTTTATCTATTGCATTTTGTATTATTGAAGTATCATCATCTTCTCCATTACCAGTCGCACTATAATGTACCTCATTATAAGTAAAGTCTTTTACGTTAATTAATTCATTAACTTCAATAATATTATCAAATTCAAGACCTGCTTCCCTCCAAAGACCTTGCCTGTACAATGGAATGTATGGATTTGATGTTTGTGAAAATAAATTCACACAAATTACTACTAATATTGCTATTAAAAATATCTTTTTCATTAGTTTCTCCTTTTTTAATTTAATACATTTAATCAATTATTGATTAACACATTTGTTATTAAAGAGTTACCCGTAAGTAACTATCCCTCAACATCATATTCTATCCACCCTAAACCGAATCAATTCTCATATTCC
>CAYUTH010000260.1:0-3065 GCA_964447485.1 uncultured Candidatus Cloacimonadota bacterium
AAAAAGCATAAGCAGTTTGGTTTAAGGTTGATTAATAGAGCCCATAACAAGCGTGTCGTTGGTTTGGTCTCGTGGTGCGACTGGTCGGTTTGTTTTGGGCGTCCCCGATGCATCGGGGCGTTCCCGCCGCACACGTAGAAATTAGCGGCATTTAGCAAAAAAAGGAGATTAATTTGAATATTCAATGGAAGCAACAACATATTAATAATGCTTGTGTCCCTGCTTGTGTGGCTATGTTGTTGAGTCAATATGATATTCAAAAAGAGGATTTTGAAATAATCTTTGAATCAAAAAGACCTTATTTACTTGAATTCGATAAATCTCAAAACGCATTCATTGCAGGAGTTTTAATTCAATCTCCAATAATTTTGAATATCGTTCCCAATAATTATAATTTAGAAATGGTTCATAATGAATTCGATAATTTCAATACTTATCTCGAAAATGCAATAATCTTATTAAAAAATAACACTTCGTTTTTAACAAGTTTAGCTCAAGGATTATTACCTTCAATTGGCTACAAACAGAATAAAAGCAAAAGAGGACACGCTGTTGTAGCTTATAAAATTCAAAACGATAGATTCTATTTTTTAGATCCAGATGGTGGGATTAATAGAACTGAAGAAAATGACTTCGATAAAGTAAAAGATTTTGTCTCTTATAATATTCATATAAATGAAGTTCAAAGAATACTCGAAGTTCATAATAAATTTGTCATCGGATTTTTAAAAGAACAGAAAAATCTCGAATCAAATATTCTGAATCTGTTAACTGAAAGTAAACTTGTTTTTGAAAAATACGCTGAAATTTCTCGTGAACAAGCTGCTTCATTAATTAATAGAAAAGGTAATATTGATTATGATGATTTTTACGATTATATTTTAAGAATAATTAAACCGATTGCCCTGGATTTAAATAATGCATTATTGACGATTCTAAATCCTTCAAATCAAGAACTAAATCTAATATCAAAACTTGATGAGCTTTTCAAAAATACAATAAGTATTCAAAACTTGATTAAAGAAAATCCAGGAATAATTATCAGAAATCATATTAATGGTTTGTTAAAACAAATTGATGAACTTCAAACCGTTGCAATAAAAGTTGTAAACGATGAGATACAAAAATGCAGCTAACAAGCGTGTCGTCGGTTCAGTCTCGCGGTTCTTTATACCTGATCCGCCGGCTATAAGCCAAACGAATTTTCCATTTTTAATTTTTAATTTTCTATTTTTATTTTTCTATTTCTCAATCTCATTAATTCTCACCATTTCGGTGATAGCTCTGAAGTTGATCTTACCGGTTCCCATCTTAGGCAGTTCCGGGATGACTACAAATGTTTTAGGTATCGCAATTTTAGGAAGCTTTTTACCCATTTCGCGAATGAGCGCTCTTTCATCAACCTTCTTTGTAATAGCAGCAATTATCCTTGCACCTTTTCGGGAATCGGGCACATCTACCACACAGCAGGTCACGCCTTCGGGAAGAAGCGTTTCCATTACTTTTTCCGTCCGGACCAGGGAGATCATCTCACCGCCGATCTTCACAAAACGTCGGAGCCGACCCATATGCCACAGGTATCTGTCCTCATCCATCATACCCATATCACCGGTATCGTACCACCCGTCCACAATACGCAGGGATGTTTCCTCGATATCGTTGAGATACCCCTTCATCACCATATCCCCTTTGACCAGAATTTTCCCCTCTTTTCCAAATGGCAGGATTTTCCCTGTTTCCAGGTCTACGATCCTGACCTGAACGCCGGGAAGGGGTTTGCCGATACTGCCCGGACGGTTTTCATCGGGAGTATTTACAGAGATGCCCGGACTTGTCTCGGTAGTTCCGTAAGCTTCGTATAGTTCAATATTGTGCTTATTTCGGTATTCCTGCCGCAGCCAGTCCGGTGTCTTATCCGCACCCGGAAGAACTATCCGAAGTGAAAAGAAATCGCCCGGTTTTGACTCTTTTAAATATCCCGCGAAAAAGATCGGAGTTGCTGCAATGAGTGTTGCTTCCTCTTCTTTTATCATTGCAGGAATTTTCTTGTAATCCAACGGATTCGCATACGTCACAGATTTGCAGCCGACTATTAAAGGCATCCAGAGATTCGCATTGAAGCCAAAGACATGAAAAAGGGGCAGAATTGACATGATAATATCTTTTTCGGTCAAACCAAAGACCTGTTTCAAAGCGATGATATTGGCTCCAAGATTTTTATGTGTCAGCTGTACGGCTTTGGGATCTTTCTCACTACCGCTGGTAAAGAGGATCACGATATTATCATCCGGCACCTTCCTTGGCAGGTGTGCAATGATCGCTGAAGCAGGGAGTTTTGACCTGAGAGCAGAGCCAAGTTTTTCTTTGAGTGTAATCCCTTTCATTATATCTTCGAGACAGACCATACCCGGAACCATAGGGCACTTGATCTTGTCGAGCAGTGCTCGTGAAGTGATGATCGTTTTGAAGCCGCATTTTTTTTGTGCATATTTGCAGTTTTGTGCAGCGCCTGTGGAATAGTTGATCATGACTGGCACTTTCCCTGCCATGAGAATGCCGATAACCGCAAGAGCGCATCCTGCCGAGGTCGGTATCATCACCCCGATGTCACCCTCATCATATTGCTTGAACTTTTTAGCCAGGATCAATGACCCGATCAGCGCTTTCTCATAAGTCACTTCCTTATTCAATGTTCGGTCTTTTATGGCGATCTTGTTGCCCAACCTCTTTGCATTTTTTATAAACTCATAATGAAGTATCATGTTTTTACCTCTTCTTATAATAAAATGATTATCAAGAATTCCTGAAAACTATCGAATTCGTAACCATTTGGGTTGCCGATCGCCCATTTTACTATTCCTTCATTTTGCCTGACATCGTGGACACCCATGAAGTATGTAGAATAATGGACTTGGATTATTAGCGTTTCACTTATGTTTTTCTTATTTTAGCGATCATACACCATTTTTTCAATTTCACCTGCACTTGTATGTCAATAAAAATATTATCAGTATGATTAAGTGGAATCTCGTTTATGAAAATTCCCCGATTATTGAGACTTTATT
>CAYUTH010000261.1:0-3049 GCA_964447485.1 uncultured Candidatus Cloacimonadota bacterium
AGAATAAACAGAAGAAGAATTATCCTTTTCATTTGATTCACCCTTCATGGGTTTTACTATAGTAAAACCAATATATGCAAATAATAGAGCACTCAAAAAAATTTCACAAAACAACAAGATGGATTTGATTGAATTTTGGTTTAGCTGTCAATTTTTTCCATTTTGATTAAAATCATGTATATATAATAATTTCAGATAGGAGTAACGTTGGTGAATGCTCTACAGAAATAATAACGATAGAGATGAACAAATTAATAAACATTTATCCACAGTGCGATCTGTTATGACTTATATTTAGAGTGTTCCTTACCTCAACACAACCACCTTGCTGACCTCTTTAACAACTCCATCAATAGTAAGTTTTGTAAAATAAATTCCGGATGATAACATTTCAATAGGATGAGTAATTATATGATTCCCGGTATTTTTATCTTCATTAATAAGTGTTGAAACAAGTTGTCCTTTGATATTGAATAGTTGAATTTTAACGCTGCCCGGCTTAAGAATAGAAAAGCTCACGCTGAGATTGTTATTGTTGATACCAATCGGATTAGGATAATTTGTAAGCATATATCGTGAAGTTCCTTGTGGCTCATCAACTGAAACATTTTGATTAAAGTAATATGCTCCCATATCTGCAATAGTGCCATCCGGATCCAATGGGGAGCTCGGATCTCCCGCATCGATACACGGGGACTTTGTTGAGTCTGGAATGGGATAATTTAGCCAACTCAGATGATAGTCACCATTGAGAGGATCGGCAAATAAAGGATCAGCGTTAATATTGCCAAAGAGCCAATGTACTGCCCCGTTATTATTTGTAGTTATTCCCGTGACGCCACCTTGAATATCAGAGTAATTTATTGTAATTTCATTCGGGTCTAATATTCCACTAAAATAAATCTCCTGTGGGTTATTGTTCCAGAAAATTGTATTTGTTAAAACTGGAGCAGAACTATTATAACATGAAATACCGCCGCCCTGATAAGCTGAACTATTACCCTCAACTGTTACATTTACAAAGTTCGGCGAAGATTTATTGCAGAACACACCGCCACCATAATAGACCGAACTATTATTTGAAATGATTGAGTTTTTTATAGTACTATAGGAGTATTGGTAGAAAATACCCCCTCCGGAAGTCGCACTATTTTCTAAAATCTTTAGATTAAACAAACTCGGGGAAGAATTTTCTATGCAAATCCCGCCACCGGTGCTCGAATGCCCATTTCTTATTGTTAAACCCATTAATACGGCTGTAGAATCCTCTCCATTTATGATTTTTACTGCGGCATCTGCATTATTTCCGTCAAGAATAGTTTGGGAAATATACGATGTATCCTGTTCAGTAAAGTATTTTGAAGCAAGAGTAATATTCTTCCCATTAAAATTAATATTTTCAAAATAACAATTTTCCTCAAGGATAATGACGTCACCTTCATTTGCACAATCAATTCCGTCTTGTATTGTCCCATAACCGGTATGTTGTGTAATATTATTCACGAGAGGAATATCCACTCTTATATAGTTTTCTCTGATTTCCGTATCTGTTGAGTCATGAGCATCCGAAACTGTTAAGGAAACTGAAAAACTCCCTGAATCGGCGTATGAATATGAGGGATTCTGTTCATATGAATCAATAATCCCGTCATTTTGGAAATCCCATTGCCATGATACTATTGAATCCGGCGGAACGCTTAGGTCTGTAAAATGAACCATATGAGGGGTAAGCCCGACATATTCGTCTGCTTCGAAGTATGCAAAAATTCCAGAATTTTTATTATAACGTCTTCTTAATGAAGGATCTCCTTGAATTATCATGCCGTAGAACCATGCTCTCTCCCAACCGGAATATGGCGCGGTATCGACATTCAATTCCCACCATAAACGCAGTGACTCTCCGAATGTTTTATCTTCAGATAAAGGATGATAGAAATCAGTAAATCCAAGCATACTCCCCGTTTTTGTTGAGCCCAAAGTTACCAAACCATGCTCGCTGCCGTAAATATACATACCTCCCATATTGTTCGACGTGGTATATCTTGAGTTTGAACACGCAAACAGATTATAAAAATGAGCTGTCGGATTTATTGCAGCTACTTCATAATTGTGTACCAGTTGATAATTAGTCCCTGCATTGTAATAGAAGTAGTGAGCATCCGGTCCTGAATGAACATGCACCTGGATGAGTTCATAATCAGAGATCAATCGATTATTAAGATAATCACCGGCGTTGGTTTCTTCTATATCATTTACAAGTTCGACTGAAGGATATGCCAACAGCATTGACTGTTGATAGTCATTTCCCCAGGATGCCCAGTCATCATCTATATATGCCAGAGATATATTGTTACTGGTAATGACGCCAGACCGGAAAAGATGATTGCGCTGAAAATAACTATTCACAAGTTCATATTCAGATGCATCAAGCATATCCATATTATCAGCAACGATCCTGCCTATGCCGAGTTCCGGATGTTGCTCACCTCCATGATAATCAAGAATGCCATCCTCGTCAAAATCACCCCAAATCCCATCTATATCAGTGAAGTAAAGGTCGCATGGAAACTCAACCCAATCTTCGCCGGGATCTTGAATGCCATTGTCGTTCCAATCTTCAAAAAGCTCGAACCATGCAACTGGCAAGTTTCCTATAAGAACCACATTTACAATGCTTTCCAACTGAACGTACAAAAGTATCTCCTGTTTGAGATCAATAGGTGACGTGCCATCAAATACCACTACATATGAATTGAATCCATCATCTGCAAGATCCTGCTGGTAAACGAGTAAAGATTGTTCGATATTTTCATACAGGTCGTTGTTAACTATGATCAGAAACCCCTCATCTCTTTGATTTGAGTGCATTCTGCTTACTTCAAAAGCATTGGTTTTCTGTGGTGGATTTTTAGCAACCCAGTCCTGATATGTATCATACACAGCATCTGGATTTAAATCTCGGGTGACAGGAATATCTCGGTTTTGAGCAAATAAGCTTGAGCATAAAAGAAGAACTGCAAATAATATTAACTTTTTCATTAAATCCTTA
>CAYUTH010000262.1:0-3026 GCA_964447485.1 uncultured Candidatus Cloacimonadota bacterium
CCTATCCCAGGTAATTGGAGGTCCCGCATGCAGGATCATATTTTTCTTCATGCCAGGTATTACATCTATCGCTCGCTCAAAATCAACAAGAAATGGTGCGCCGTTCAGGATCGTATCGAGACATTTTTCATTCTGTTTTTGGATATAGGATTCATTTTTCGAGAGTATTTGAAGTATTTTTTCATCCATTTCTGCTGGTGGTTTCCAGTCAACCTGAACTACCTCAGCATTGGATTCTTTAATGGTGTCCCTGAACGATGAAAGTCCTATGTTTATTACTTTCAGGTCTTTATTAAAAAGATCTTTTTTTGCCATGTTACCTCTCCTTATCCTGCAATTTATCCAGAAGCTTCTTTATGATCAAACCAGCAAATTCAGAAGCAGCAGCATTGGATTCCATAATAAACACTCCCGCACTTTTCAATTTCTTCTCGACTTCTTTTTTGTTTTGAGGATCGAGTTCGGTTCCGGTTATAGAACACACAAAAGTAAGTTGTCTGCCAGCTTTCAGGGCTATTTTTTCAGCTTGCCTGATAACCGGCACCAGCTCTTCTGCAGGATTCATATTCGATCCGAAACCAAGCACGACATCGAGTAGTATGACTGCGACTTCCGGGTATTCAGCTTCTTTCAGAATCCGTCTATTCCTCAATGAATAATCAATCATGGGATGCGGTCTGCCAACTGTGAATTCATCTGCACCCATATCGATAAGTGTATTTTTTGTACTTCTCCATGGATCATTTAATAGAAATTCTTTCTTTGACGTGATATTGCTGTACACATCTCCAATCAGATCGTGGAGAATGAGCTGTGCTTCTTCACAGAGAGTGCCGCCACAGAAGAGTCCGCGAAGATACTTTTGCTTACTGGTCTTTGTTTCCACTTCTTTTTGTGCAATTTCCTGAATTCTCTTTTTTCTTTTCTCAAATATTTCTTTAAATGAATCCATTTCTTTTTTCTGTGCTAACTTCACAGAGATCAGTGCAGCTTCCTCGAGTGTTTTCGCAGGAATTGCTTTTGAACCTTCGAATAATTTCTCATCAGCGCCTAAAAATATTGCAATTACGGGCTTATGAATATTTTCTACTTTTTTTAATATCTTTCCTAGTACTTCTTTTGCAGGCGGTTTGGAAACAAGCACAATGATTTCAGTGTTTTTATCATGAATTAATGCATCGAGAGCAGCAAGAAACATGATCCCGCCGACCTCTTTCTTCACATCTCTACCGCCTGTGCCAACAGCTTGAGAAATTCCTGCCCCATTGTTTGATATGATCGAGCTGATCTCTTGCAAGCCGGTTCCGGATGCTGCAACCATCCCGATATTTCCTCTATTCACGACATTTGCAAACGCAAGGGGGATACCGTTTATGATTGCTGTACCGCAATCTGGACCCATGACAAAAAGATTTTTTTCACAAGCATATTTTTTTAATGTAATCTCATCTTCGAGAGAAACATTGTCCGAAAATATCATGACATGAAGCCCTTGTTTAAGCGCTTTCTTTGCTTCCTGTGCTGCATATTTACCTGCGACAGAGATGAGTACAAGATTTGCATCAGGTAATGTTCTGAGCGCTGTTTCTAGGCTTTTCGGCAGGAAATCCTCGGTATCGCTGATCTCATGCCGCACATTTTCGAGTATTTCATCGACTTGTAGCATGGCTTTTTCTGCGATATCATCATTTTCCGCGTTAACGCATATCAAAAGATCAGATGCTTTCGCATCATCAAACTCGGAAATAAGCAGTCCCGAAGATTCCAGTATCGACCTGTTCTCTGCAGTATTCATGACGACTGCTGCATCCTTTATTCCTTCAAACTCGTTTATCTTCTGCGCAACGATCATCAACGTAACTGAATCGAAATATTCTCCCTTTTTGATCTTTCCTTTAACTACCAAAGTTCACCCGCTTTCTTAAATGCAAAGCAAAAACCTACTAATGTATCTGCGCCGGAGGTTTCACCTATATTTAACATTCTTCGAATATATATATTGAGTTTTTCTTTCCCTTCATGAAGAAGAGAATTTATAAGATTTTTAAAATTTTCTGTAAACAATCCTTCTTGTGCGAGCGTGAGAAATGTATTAGAAATTAGGTTTTCATCCAATGAAGTTTCGTAGATTTCCTTCCTTGTTTCTGAGAAATCCTTACCAAATATTTCCTGTTTCAGATAAAGACCGGACAGTAATCCCGCAATAAAATCATCTCCGCTCGGAGTAAGTCCGAATCCGCATCCTTTGATCTGTGAAATTCCTTCATTCAAACTGTTCATTGTTCCTTTTAGGATCAAGTTTAAACCTAACTTCATCCTCTTCACGAATTCCTTTTCAAAACCTGATGTGAAGTTACCTACCCTCTTTTCATCAAGGAGAAAGCAAAGACTCTTTTCATTATACAATTTAAGCAAAGTTGTATTTAATAATGTTAGGTTTTTGGAAAAGATTGCTTTATCTACTTTTTGGAGAGATAGTTTTGAGCAATACTTCAGAGTGTTGTGCATAGCAAGAGCAAAGTTATTGATCATCAGGATATTGTTATTGATAGACAGGGAATGTATATTTCTAAAATCCAGTCCTCTCACAATTATATTAAGAGGTCCGCTGCCGATATCTTCATTCACAATTGAGATCAGCAGTGCATTGTTATGGAAATTTACAGTTCTTCGAAATCTTGAATGGATCGTAAAATTGCCGTTCGGAATACTATCCCCGAAGCTGACCAGCTCGATCTGGCGATAGTTTTTGTCCACTTTCCTCGCATGGTTCATCTTGCTTTTGCTTTCATAAGTTTTCTTTTCAATGTTCTCAGAACTTTCATTTTTCACGGTCTCACATTAACTGTATTGTGTGAAAAGAAAACATATTTAGCTGTCAAGAAAATGGTGAAATGGTTGGTGAACTAATGAGCTTTTGTTAAAAGATACTCCGCTTTCAATATATTAAGAAAGTTCTCGTAAAAAATATAAAAAAAAGGCATGATCAAATTAATGATCATGCCAAACATAAGTGACAATACTTG
>CAYUTH010000263.1:0-3006 GCA_964447485.1 uncultured Candidatus Cloacimonadota bacterium
TTGAAAATTGAAACTCATTCTCAAGGAGATCAAATGAAAAAAAGTATTATCATTTTTTTACTACTCTCTCTGACCTTATTTGGATGCTGTAAACTCACAAATCCCGACACCAATAAGAAAACCTGGACCTTCATGTGGTATCTGGATGGAGACGAGGTGAGCATGCAGCAGGACTTCATTGCTGCGTTTTATAACATCATCGCTTCAGGAGTGGGGAGCACCGACGAGGTAAATATCATTATTCAGTTCGACCGCTACCCGCACATGGACGATTTCGGAGGATGGGAGATCGCAGAAAGATTTTATTACACATCCGGTATGGAGCCGACTCCTGAGAATGCAATTTCAGATTGGGGAGATGGTCAGGGTGGGAGAGAAGTGAATATGGCTGATCCTGCAACGCTGCAATCCTTTATTACGTGGGCTGCTGCCAATTATCCTGCAGAACATTATGCGCTGATGCCGGCGGATCACGGCTTTGGCTGGCAGGGGCTTATCATGGATATGACCAGCGATGGAGACTTCATGACGGTTAGAGGACTGGTAGATGCTCTGAATAATTCGGGCATTCAATTTGACCTTCTGGCACTCGATGCGTGCTCTATGCAGATGATAGAAGTTATGTATGAACTCAGAGATACTCCAATTGATATTGTCGTGGGCTCGGAAAATCTCGGCACAACCTGGGCATTTACACAAATACTCCAAGCAATCACAGATGATCCTGAGATCACCGCAGAAAACCTCGGGAAAGAGATATGCGATTTCTATTATGATATACATAGTGCGGACACCACTATCACACTCTCAACAGTACAATTCAATAAAATACCTGCGGTAACCGAAGCGGTTACAGATCTCGCAGTGACCATTCTGGACAGTGTGCCATTTACTTCTGTGCAGACAAAAGCACAAATTGTGGTCGATGCAATCGATGATGCAGTCATTTATAAAAAGAATGGTTTGCACTACGCATCTGCAGGAGGAATTTCTATCTACTGGCCTGCTTCTTACCAGGGATACACCCCTGAAATGTTTTACTACAGCTACTTAGACGAGATAATTGATTTCCCCACAGACTCTTCCTGGCGTGAATTTCTCTACGTTTACTACAATGTAATGCATTATGAGGGAGTTATCGAACCGCAGATCTATGCAGTAAAAAATACTCTTTCATACTTTGACAGTACGAGTGTAGATCTTTATGATTTCTGTAAGGGTATTGTAGATTATCAAGCACCGTGAGAAAATTAAACGAGTTGTCATGGACCATTCCGAGACAGAAAATAAATTCCTTAAGGAGGATATGATGAAAACATTAAAAGGAGTTTTGGGAGTTATGTTGATTTTACTCGCGATCATAAGCTGTGACAAAACAGAAAAGATCGTATATGAGAGTGAGCAATATGTCAGCTGCCATATTGTAGATGATGCTTATTATGATAAGACAAATTCATGGGGAATCTATGGAACTTTGACTGCATGTCCCATGCCGGAATTTGAATTTTTCAAAGTAAACGGAGAATATTATTATGAGGATTATACAGAATTTCTCGGTATTGGATTTTTTGACATTAGATCCCCTGAAATGTATAATCCAATTGATGAGGTTATAAATTTTGAAATACATACCAGTTATGGAATAATGAATTGCATTATTCATAAACCCGCTTCTATCGGAGACATTAGAATTAACGGTCAGGATACACTGTTTATACGAATTCTGCGTGGTGAAGAGCTTCGTGTTACATGGGTATACGGTTTTGAGAAGCCAGATTTTATCTGGATTAATGGTTCATATGATAAATATAATGGAAAAAGTAAAGAGATGGTACAATTTAACAAAGCAATTCCAAACATTATCTCAAGTACCGTACTGTTTGAAGCTGATGAAATCGATAAGTTAGGTTTCATTGATTTTTATGTTATACCCACCAACGGACCGCTTATCGGAAGTAACCAGGAAGGAAATTTCACTGGTGATGGATGCGGCTATATGTGGTGGTTTAATGATAATCCAGCATTATTGTTTGAAGTACAAGTTGTTGATAGTATGAGAGTGAAAAATAAAGATAAATAGAGTTGTCACGGACCATTCCGTGACAGAAAATAATAGAACAAAGTGTCATGGAATGGTCAATGACATCTCTCAATAATTGGAGATAAAATATGAAAAAAACTTTAATTTTAATTCTTCTGCTACTGGTTGAAAACATGCTTTTTGCCCAGCCCTGGCAGCAGGATGATGGGATCTTCAACTCGAGCGGTGTGCCGAGTGTGTCGTTTTCACAACCCCGTTTTGCAGACCTTGATGCAGACGGCGACCAGGATATGATCCTTGGGAACATCGACGATGCACCGATATATATTGAGAATATCGGATCACCGACTAATCCTGTATTCATACCAGGTTTTGAAATTTTTACAGGAATATCATCCCTCGATGCAGAGGTGGGAGTGTGTGCAGACCTTGATAATGACGGCGACCTCGATCTTATTACAGGCGGTTACACAGGATTGAATTTTTTCGAGAATATCGGCACAATATACATGCCAGTTTTCCAAAAAGTGAATTACTTTTTTGTCGGTTTGAATGTCGGGCAGAATCCAGTACCTGATCTTGCGGATGTGGATGATGACAATGACCTGGATATGGTGGTCGGCTTCAGCGAGGACGGGAGTGTGAAGATATATTTGAACACAGGCACTCCTGAAACAGCTCAATTTTCAGAGGTAAATACTATCTCTATTGGAGATGTGGGTTTGTATGCATATCCGAATTTCTGCGATCTCGATGCGGATAATGATCAGGATATTGTGGTTGGAAGAGATACTCACGGATTTGTCTATTACCAGAATAATGGAACTCCTCAGAGCGGTTTGTGGGAAGTAAATGCAAGTGTTTTCACAGGTATAGGAAGCGATACATACTGGAATTCACCCGGTTTAACTGACCTTAATGGAGATGGAACAATTGACCTTATATACGGCACTGCGGAAGGTCCG
>CAYUTH010000264.1:0-3004 GCA_964447485.1 uncultured Candidatus Cloacimonadota bacterium
AACTTTATAGTTATACTTTTCAATTTTTTCTTTGATTATTCTACTGATTTCATCAGGTTGTATTTTCATCATACTCCTAAAATAACCTGCTTCATATATTAAAACTCCTTCTTCAGGGCATCAAGATTGTTTCTGACTGATGCATTGATCGCCAGCTCATCATTATATGCGAGAAAGCCACCTCTAATATGCGTATCGATAGTATGTTTAAATATTATTTTTCCATCGACATATTTTGAGATGAATTTTTTTATATTTTCACTCGTTTCTTCATCGAGATCATGTGCTGTTTTAAGCTCAAAATCAAAGATGCCGAGTTTCCTGTGTATCCTGCTAATCAGTTCTTTAAGAATATCAGCTAAGAAGAATATCCTTTCTTTGTCAACGAGCACATTCAGGAAATTTTGCAGCACCTCTGATGTATCGAATTCTTTCACGAGAAGTTCAATAATTTCAGTTTTATGTCCATCTTCGACAATGGGTGAAACCAGAAATTCTTCTATCTCCGGTTCATCGTTCAGGATAGTCTGCAATGCGATGATCTCTTTCTCAAAATGTGCAAGCTCATCTTCTTTTATAAGCTCAAGAAGTGCAGATGAGTACCTTCGTGCAATGATATTCTTAATCAACAGACGACTCCTTTTTGCCGCTCTCTTCTTTGATCATATCGTTAATGAGTTTCACATCTTCTTCTTCCGTGAGCTTCTTGCCGATTATCTTATCGGTCAGCTCGATGACAAAATCTCCGATTTGAGACTGAATACTTTCTTTCGCTTTATTCACTTCGACATCGATAATTTCTTCAGCTTCTTTAATTATCACATCCCGTTGTTTTTCAGAATCATGAAGAATTTGTTCGCTCTGTATTTTCGCACTTTTTGTTGCTTCATCACGTATACTTCTGGCTTCTTCTTTTGCTTTTCGGAGCAATTCTTTCTGCTTCTCAAGGATCTTTACAGATTCTTCTTTCAGCTCTTTGGCACCCTCGAGGTCCTCTCTTATCTGAGATTCCCTTTTGTTGATAAAGTCCATGAGCGGCTTATACAAGAGCTTTTTCAGGATGATCAGCAGAATGATGAAATTCACGATCACCAGAATAAGCGTATAATCGATATTAACCATACTTAAGACTCCTTCCCGATTTGACGGGAGTTCTTACACTGCGAAAATAAGCAACAGAGAAATGACCAGTGAATAGATACCGGTTGATTCTGATACTGCCTGCCCGACAAGCATTGTTCGGGTGAGCAGTCCGGCGTTTTCGGGTGAACGGGCGATGCCTTCGCATGCCTTTCCTGCGGTAAAACCTTCTCCTATTCCAGGTCCGATCGCACCGAAGCCCATACAAATGCCAGCGCCTAATAAAGCTGCCGCTCTAATGATTTCACTTTCCATGTATCCTCCTAAGGATTATAATCATGCTACAAATAATAATAAAAATGCAATAACTAATGCATATATCGATGTTGACTCCGATACTGCGGCGCCAACGAACATCGTTCTTATAAGTACAGCAGACTGCTTTGGAAATCTGCTGATACCGTCAATTGTTTTTCCTGCCACAATACCTATACCAAATCCGGGACCAAACGTTCCGAATCCCATAGAAAAAGCTGCGCCGATAAAAGCGAAAGATTTCACGATACTGTTTCCGTCTGGTGTAGAATAAAGAAGAAGCATCGCAATTACCAAAGCAAAGATAGCAGATGTTTCGGACAGCGCCTGCCCGATAAGCATATTTGCTGTCAGCGTTTTTGACTCTCGTGGCTGCCTGCCGATGCCCCGGCACGCCTGCCCTCCGGCATACCCAATTCCAAGACCGGTTCCGAGACAACCTGCACCCATAACAAGTCCTGCGCCGAATAATGAAGCAATCCTCTGCCAGTTCGCCTCAGGAACGATAGACCCGCCAAAAAGAAGAAGCATCGCGATCACGAGTGCAAATATAGCGCCGGTTTCTGTAATTGCCTGTGCAATCAGCATGGTGCGAAGAAGAATATCGTTTGATTTCGGCTGCTTCATCATTGCAATGTTCGCATTCCCCGCAATATACCCTTCTCCGATGCCTGCTCCGATCGACGAAATGCCAACCGCGAGCCCTGCGCCGAGATACGCTGCAACGTGAACTAAACTAAAAGTATCAAACATATTATTTTATCGCCACTGCGGTATAGGACAGCACAAGCATGGTGAACACAAATGCCTGCACCGTTCCGATGAACAAACCAAAAAATAGATTAAGACCGACCGGTATAAGAATAAACCGCGTGAGATTTGATACGACAAGGATGATGATCGCTCCACCAAGAATATTTCCAAAGAGACGAAAGGAGAGTGAAATTCCTTTTGCGATCTCCCCGACAATATTTATGGGCAGCATAAAAGAAATCGGTTCGGCATATTCTTTCAGATAGAGCTTTATACCTTTTTCCTTTATTGCGGAATAATGGACAATTACCAACGCCATGAGTCCGAGTCCAAGAGGAACATTCAAATTCCTGGTAGGTTCAAGATTTCCAGGAATGGGGATCATTCCGATAATATTGCATATCCAGATAAAAACAAAAATCGTAAAAATATAAGGGGTGAAATACTTCTTCTTCTCGCCGACTGTTTCAATCACAAGGCTGGAGAAAAATGAATATATCATCTCTGCAACGATTTGCAATTTCCCTGGGATGAGATGCATTTTTCGTCTGACAAGCGCCGCAAATAATATCAAGAAAAGGTCTACGAACAGAATAACGCGCAGCACGCTCCAATTGATGGTAAATTTTCCGAAAAGCTTTACTATATGATAGTTTTGGAATTCATGATTGATCTGATCCTGAATGGATTTTTCACTCTCAATATTTCTGATAACGAATCTGCTATCGTCAAATCCAACCTGGAGTTCGTGATTAAGTCCGACAGAAAGTATCCCCTCAATAATGATTATTATGAGAACAATTATCAGTGCTTTCTTGGACTTTTTCTTCATATAAACTTATAACTTATTCGGATT
>CAYUTH010000265.1:0-3002 GCA_964447485.1 uncultured Candidatus Cloacimonadota bacterium
TTCAAGGTTCAATCGATGATATAAATATCTATTCAAGATCATTAAGTGAATCAGAGATCGATTCACTATTTCATGTTGGAGGATGGGGATCACAAACAATTAGACATGTCCCATCTCAATATAGTACTATTCAATCCGCAATAGACGCAGCAGTAAATGATGATACTGTCCTTGTTCAACCAGGGACCTATGTTGAGAACATCAACTTCAATGGGAAGAATATTGTCGTTGGATCTCTGACGCTGATAACCGGTGATACATCGTATATTTCACAGACGGTGATTGATGGAAACCAGAATGGAAGTGTTGTGACGTTTGAGAGTGGTGAGGATTCGACTACTGTTTTATCAGGAATCACTATTAGAAACGGACTTATTCCCGATGCAGATCCTATCGGTGGTGGGATTCAATGTGTAAATTCAAGCCCTACGTTAATGAATTTAATAGTTGTGAGCAATAGTGCTAACTATGGTGGTGGTATTGGGTGTAGAGATGCAAATCCAAGATTATTTAACCTGATTATTAGAAATAATGAAGGCGATCACGGAGGTGGCATTTATTGTGGCGGTAATTCCTCTGTTTTGGTTGACAATTCTGAAATATATAACAATTCGACAACAGGCCATGGTGGAGGAATATATACTCATGATAATGTCGTTATCCATCTAATTAAAGTTCTGATTTCTGATAATTCAACCAATGAAGGTGGTGGAATTTATTGTGGGGGATATTCATTTATATATTTAAAAAGTGTTTCATTAGTAAATAATGTTTCTACTGGTAAAGGTGGGGGTGTTTGTTGTGTTGGAAGCGCAGGATGGGAAATAAATAATAGCATTATTGCATATAATACTGGAAATCCGACTGGAGGTCTAAGAAATGAAAGTACAGGTACAACACAAACTTATTTAGATATTTGGAATAATGGTGGCGGCGACTATTATGGTGTTAGTCTGGGTGAAGGTTGTATTGAATTAGATCCTCTATTTGCAGATATAAACAATCAGAACTACAATCTCTTAATAAACTCTCCGTGTATCGACGCTGGTGATCCTGATTTAGATAATGATGGAACTTCTTGGGAAAACGACCCAGATGACCAAGATCCCGACGGCACGCGGATGGATATGGGAGCATATTATTTTGATCAAACAGGCATTATCAATGAGCAATTAGTTGCCTACTATCCCTTCAATGGTAATGCTAATGATGAAAGTGGAAATGGGAATGATGGAATAGTTGATAGCGCTACTCTGACAACTGATCGATTTGGGAATGAGAATAGTGCATATTATTTCGACGGGATTGATGATTTTATTGATCTTAACAGTGAATTTGATATAGAAGAAAAAACTATAGTAGTTTGGTTTAATCTTTCTGACCAAAGAATAAATTACAGCAATATATATGTTTCAGATAATCCTACATTACAATATGGAAATACAGGATTAAGAACCTCTGAAAACAATGAACTTATTTACGCTTCAGGAGGCTACGATCACATTGTGACTATTGAACAAAATCATTGGTATATGGCTACAATTTGTAAAAGTGAATATTATACTTTTTTCTATTTAAATGACTCGCTTCTTTGTGATAGTTCGATAACATACATTTCTTCGGATGATGGTCATGAAACAACATATCTTGGCACAGATAGAAGAACGAGTTTCAGATACTTTGATGGTTTTATTGATGATGTAAGAATATATAATAGAGTTTTAAATGGGGCGGAGATTCAGATACTTTACAATGAAAATGGCTGGGACGATAACAATGCTCCGGCTGTCCCGCTTGGGCTCTCTGCTAACCCTGATTACCAGCAAATTACTCTCTACTGGTCTCAAAACACAGAAACCGATCTGTGTAAATACAATATCTATTGTGATACTTCGTCTCCTGCAACAACCCTGCTTGATAGCGTGGTTGGTTCACATCCAGATACGTCTTATATCGATACTGATCTTATCAATGGACAGGCTTATTATTATAGAATCACAGCCGTCGATTTGAGTGGAAATGAGAGTGATATTTCTAATGAAGTCTCTGCAATTCCGGGTGACTATATTTCCCCGGTCATCACACTAACGGCACCATCTGAAGATTTCTCAATCCCCGAATATATGCCACTGACCGTTACATGGACGGCGACTGATAATATTGCCATGGATTCCATTCGAATAATCTACAAAAATAATCCGGGTAGAATTCAGCAGATCATTGGCAAGGTTCCGGCGGATTCATCACAATTTATATTTGATGTTCCTGCCGGAATTACGGATCAGGCACAAGTACATTTACATGGCTGGGATACATCGGGGAATGATACCCTTGTCAGCAGTCCCTATTTTTCAGTCACAGATAACACTGCGCCGGATTCTGTAGTAATCACTAATTTAGATACTTGTTCAGCTGGACACGGAAAAGCAATAGAATGGATATCTAAAGATAATTCGGGATCTTTCAGATCGCATTATATTTATTCATCCATTAATGCTGGACCATTCTCATATATCGATTCGGTGGATGGTGGTACATTTAAGTATGTTTGGAATGTTCCAAACATTGTATCAGATAGTTGTAGGATTAAGGTTGAATCTTTTGATCTGATTGGTCTTTCTAAGGCAGATACCTCGGAATACTTTTCAATTGTTGATGACACTCGACCACAAGTTGAAGTCTTGACACCGCAAGAGGGATTCTCAATTCCGGAATATGAAGACGTTACTGTCACCTGGGAAGCAACTGATAATGTTCAATTAGGTAGTTTTGCTATATATTATTCCAACGATGGAGGTCACAGTGGACGATTAGTAGGGAGTGTTTCTCCAGATACAAATTATTATACATTTCAGATTCCTTCGGGTGTTACCGATAGTGCTACAATCCAGGTAAAAGCCAGGGATACTAGTTTTAACAGAGGTTATGATTTTAGCCCGTTATTTTCAGTCACAGACAATACACCACCGGAAATAGCCCTGCTGACTCAGTTACAGGGTTCC
>CAYUTH010000266.1:0-2975 GCA_964447485.1 uncultured Candidatus Cloacimonadota bacterium
TAATTACAATTTCAGCTTCTTGATTATTCGCAGGTGCATTTCCATTAAAAAGCCAGAAATTTATTCGAGGACTTTCAATTCCGGGCACCGGGATATTATCACCGCTATAACTCCAGCTAACTACAGTATTGTTATAGATACTCTGGAAGTCAATTGATTCTTCATTCCATGTGAAAATATGTGTAGATAAAGAATCGTCACCTGACAGCTGTATGTTAAAGGGAAATAAATTTCCTGGAGTATCCCAGGGCTGAACTACAAATTGAGCATTAAATTCGTTTTGGGGAATTCCCCATTTTGAAAACTCAATATCTATTTCACGATAATATTCATTTGGGTTATCTAACGAAAAAGGAGAACAGTCATCCCATGTAAATAGACCAACAACAATATTTTCATCTAATAAATCAATTCTACTATTAACTTCAAAAGTATAGGTGCCATACCCAAACGATTGTTCTGCTATAACCTCGGAACATACCCAATCCTCACCTTCTTGAGTTATTTTTAGATGTAATCCATCCTCATCAACAAATACATTTTCATTGCTATCTGAGAAGTTGTTTGGTCCTGGGCCTATCGAATCAGTTATTTCATAGCTTTTCTTTACTATCCAATCATAACCTGCAAAAGAAATAGTTCTTGTTCCAGGTTTTCTACATTCAATTGCATAAGGATAATTAAAAAGAGTATCTGGAAGTGTACTGCATGCACTATCAGGACCACAAATATAATTGGTAATATCAAATCCATTTGGTAATAAAAAAGCTATGATGCTTGTAGCATATTCGTCAATACCGCCAGTTGTAATATCAGTTATCCAAGAGCCATCTCCCATAATCGTTGTCAGGGGATCAGCTGCATAAGGTTTTGTCCACCATCCTCCTGCAGGTTCAACAAAAATATATACAGCAACCTTATAAAAAGATGAGTCGGCATTAGAAACTTGCCCATAAAGATCATCAAAGCTACTCCACGCAGGAACTGATGTAAAATTAATATCACCTGTGATTAATCCTTCTCCTATTAACGGTACAGTGACTGTTGGCTCATCAGGATCATTGCTAAAAACCGTTAGAGATCCTTCTATTTCTCCAATTGAAGAAGGTGAGAATGAGACTAATACATCTTGACTTTCATCAGGATTTAAATTGAAATTTGTAATGTTTATTTCAAAATCATCATTATCTGAAGAAATATTACTTATAGTTAAAACATCCGTGCCAATATTGGTAATAACTAATGTGTCGGTGATGATTTCACCGATTGGTAATGAACCAAAATTTAACGAGTCGGGATAGATATAAATATCTGGTGTTGGTACTTCTGTCAAAAAGCAATCATCGACATTAATGATACTTTGACCCACTATACCATATGGTCTTTCGAGATAGATTATAAAGCGAACATATTCAGTTCCATCAGGTGCAGAAGGAGTGATTAATTCGTAAGATTCCCAAACTGGATATGAACTCACATAATGAGGGGATTCATATTGAATTATTTCAGAGTGATAAATATCTCTAAAAGAGATTTTTATAAATGCTTCTGAACCAGGTTGCCAACTAAATTCAGATGGTGTACATATAAAAGCACTACCTTGATATATTCTACCAGGACAACAAGATATATCGTCTTGATAAGGAGCTGACCAAGCATGATAATTTGAATCATCATCTGTATAGACATGTAGTGAATATGGAGGACTATTAAAATAATCACCAACTAAAACTGCTCCTGATTCTGCTGGATAATGAGAATCATTCCAATATCCTGAATTAGGGAACCCACCAGGATTGGTTGATTCATCAAAACTCGGATCTCCAAGTAAATTCTGTGCATTCACCTGATTGCAAATGACAATCATAATGAATGCTGTAATTAAATAAATCTTTTTCATTATTACCTTCTTTTGAAAATTTTATCGCTCAGCAGAGATTGCCGTGAGTTATTAATTTAAAAAATTATAACTTTGTCAAATGTTTAATAATTTTTGGGTTTCAAATATTCTCATAATTAGTTCAAATGAATAAAGGATCATAAGGGGATAAAAATATAGAAATGCAAGCTGCGCTACAGTCCCCATGTTTAAATTCCGAGATGAGCTTTGCGTCTGATATGATGATTCCGCGTAGGTCAACTGCTGGATCAACGCTTTGCTTATGCAAAATTATGGAGACGAGTTGGGAAAAGATTAAAAAAAATAATTGACGATAATATCGAATAGTCAAATTAATAAAGCATGTTTAATAGACAGAGAATAGAATATCTTAAAATAATACATTTCTTAAACATATTAAAGAAACCACATGTTTGGTACTATTTTGATGCTAAATGTTTGATCTTACACACCATCTTACTATATGGCTGGCGTTCGCGTAAACAATAAATTTATATGGATCACACTTTTCTGCTTAAGCTCCTCTTGAGTTTTTTTCTTGGAGGAGTCTGGATAACGATTACGACGATCATTGCAGAAAAACTTGGCTCAAAACTCGGCGGCGTTATTGCAGGGCTTCCGAGTACGATCATCATTTCTCTTTTCTTTATCGGCTGGACACAATCTCCAATCGTTTCATATCGTGCAACAACCGTTATTCCATTAGTGATGGGAATTAATGCATTTTTCGTGGTCGTGTATGCTCTTCTCAGAAATAGAAGTTTCTATATTGCACTTGGCGGTGCGCTCCTTTTTTGGGGAGTTACTTCAGCTATTCTTGCCACGGTGAAATTCGATAGCTTCTTGATTTCCATGATTGGCTTTTTTGTGTTGGTCATTCTCTCGTACTACATTATGGAAAAGTGGAATTTTTTTCCTTCCGAGCCAAAAAAATATACAAAGTACACGATGCCGATACTCCTGATACGAGGAATTCTCAGCGGCTCGATCATTGCATTTGCGGTTCTCATGGCCAAGATGGCAGGACCTCTTATCGGCGGCATGTTTTCTGTCTTTCCTGCGGTGATGTTATCGA
>CAYUTH010000267.1:0-2973 GCA_964447485.1 uncultured Candidatus Cloacimonadota bacterium
CTGTTGTGTCCGGTGTGCCTGCATCGATACATGGTGAATATTTCGTTAGCTCGTAACTAAACGGATCTCCACCAACAAAAAGCGGGTCCTCATCTATATTGCCATCTCCCCAATATACCGTACCATTATTATTCGTATTAATTGCATCTATGCCACCTTCTACATTGCAGTACTCGACAGAAGCAGAGTTGGGTTCATCGTATGGAGCAAACCATATCTCCGTTTCCGGATCATTCCTGAGAATGGTATTGATAAGTGTTATGTGGCTATTACCAACTAAGTTTATGGTACCCTCAGAGCAATCTCCATTATCAACAATTGTTGAATTTATGACATACATTTGCTCATATCCCCAAAGTATGCCAATACCGCTTGAAATAGGTGCATTATTTTCTGCAATTAACGTATTGATAAAAACAGGTGAACAATTATTTGCAAAATGGCATGCTCCAAAATTACACGTTGTGGGATTTACCTCGTTACCTATAATTTTGCATCCATCGAGGAGTAATGATGTATAATTATTTACAAATACAGCAACTCCTTCAACTTCAGAAGTCGAGATCATTTCAACATTCTTGAATGATGCCACACAATCTGAATATAAATCTATATGTGTTACACCGTCTTCGACACAATTATTATCTTTTAATACTATATTTTCAAAGTTAGTTATGGAATTTGATTCAATACTTATACCTGCATCAAAGTTGTCATGACCATTTTTAAGTGTGAAATTTTTTACGAACAGATTTTTTATATTTTGTATTTCAAATAAATTTGATGTTTGCTCAGCATCAAGAACGGTCAATTTTTTACCAGCACCGATTATTGAGATATAATCCTTACCCCCAAGCGCAAAGAATTCACCAGTGGTAGAGGGTGAATAGAAACCTTCATCAACATAGATCGTGTTAGGATGTGTGCTGTCCGATTTCACCATGATAAGCGCATGGTATATATTCTGAAATGCTTTGCTCCAATTTAATCCGCTGTTTGCATTATTACCATCAGGAGATACATATATGTCTTGATTGATTGTCTCTATTTTATGATTTTGATTATCAACAGTAACCTCCCCCTGATATAATCCACTATCGGGAGCCGTTGCATAAAACTTATTTGATTCTTGAACAGTAAAAGTATCAACTATTACGTTCAATGTTCCTAAATGTGCATATATATCCGATCCATACGCTGCATAATTAAGATATATGTTGCATTTGTCTGATTCTGAAAAAACTGCGTTTCCTTCACCTGAAAAATACAATCCACCACCAATTTGAGAAAAATTGTTAATAATATTAACATCTGTAAACTGTAAGGTATTCCATGAACTTGAATAGATGCATATTCCACCTCCGTAATCTGCTTCGTTGTTTATTATTTTTAGATGTGATAACGCTACCGATACATCTGACAAGAAAAGCCCCCCACCAGCATAGTAATTATGGGTACTGATATAGTACCCACTTCCGTTTTTTATTGTAAATCCTTTTAGTTTTGCATCAGTCTCTTCATTATTAAATGTCACACAATTTCCGCTATTATTTCCATCGATAATTGTACTATCTATATACGCTTCATCCCCTGTGGTGTAATATTTACTTGCAACAGTTATGTTTTTTCCTATATAGTCTATATTCTCGAAATAGGTACCCGGATACACGAGAACAATATCTCCGTCTATGGCATTGTTTATTCCATCTTGTATACTTGTGTAGTTTCCTGTGCCGTTTATATCCACGATAATAGTAGAAGACCATATTGATGAAAGCGGAAGAAATGCTGCTATAATGCACATGAGAAAAAAGTGTTTCATGGATTACCTCACCCCCAGCCCCCTCTCCGAAAAATCAGAGAGGGGGTTCATGAGGGATTAATTTCATTGCTATTTCATAAGTAACATTTTGTGAACGGCGTTCTTATCATCTGAGGTGAGTTTGTAGAAGTAGATGCCGTTTTTCACGTCTTTACCATACCTGTCCCTGCAATTCCATGTAATAGAATAATACACGTCCTTGGTTCCTGCGGATATAATGCCGTCACAATCGATTGTTCGTATCAATTGCCCACGGATGTTATAAATATTCAGTTCCGTATGCCCGGCATTCTGTTCGGGCATGAACCTTATGGTTGTCATGTTTGTTCTCACAGGATTCGGATAATTCTGCAGCAAGGTGAGTTTGTGAATAACAGAGGATTCATTTGTATTCAGTTTGACCGTTGCAAAGGATTTTTGTTCATAGTAGAGGGGCTTTTCAATATATGCCTGTATTTCCTTACTATACATAATAAATGGAATCGATTTAGAGGGTTCACCTTTTTGTCCCTCGTAGTACAATTTGAATTCCAGTCCGTTATTACCATTCTTTAACGTTTCAGGGGTGTATGCGAGGACCTGAACCGGATATTCATCATCATATACTTTGCTTGCACCAATACATTGGTCATCACTAAACACAGCAATTTCAGCGATAGATGAATCAGAATAGACCGTATCGATGGTAATAGCCATATAGTCGATCGTTTCTTTGTACGTAAAGTAATTGGTCATTTCCTTGGTCTTTGGTGGAACAGGAGGGTCTGATTCATTCCATATTAGATCACATTCTTCATATACTTCAATTATGTACAATTCTCCCGGGTTTGCAGTTAGAAAATTAACGATACCAGGGGTTACTCCTGGCTCAGGACGCTCAACTGCCCAGTGTTCTGAATACACAGCACTCCATTCATCCCAAATCGAATCAAATGCATCGATAAAAGAAGCAGGTTCTTCCAAAAAGCAGCCAATCCAATTCTCCTGCTCTGTAAGAAGACCTATCTCAGTGCTTTCGTCCTGCCACGTGCCGGAGATGCCTTTTACAGGTATGTCGTCATATTGCTCTTTGAGTTCGATCTTGTAGCCTTGCTTGCTGTCAAACTCATCATCCGTTAAGTTAATTTGCCAACCTGCATCATACCAAACTG
>CAYUTH010000268.1:0-2966 GCA_964447485.1 uncultured Candidatus Cloacimonadota bacterium
TGAGGACTGAATTGATTGCGTGACTTTTTCTACAGGAATATTTCCATTTTCATAATCCCTTTTTAATTTCTTCAGTCTCTTACGGAAACGATTTATCCCTTTTGGCAAAACCTTTCTATAAAATGGATAGATCCTGAAACCAAGAAATGCAATACCTCGGTTTACAGGAAACGGTTGAAAACCCTTTTCATGAAAGTCCAATGCTAAATTCTCCTTAACAAAATCTTTTATTCGAAATGCCATTTTTAGAAGAACTTTTTTATCATCTCCTAAAATGAGAATATCATCCATATAGCGGACATACGGCTTTATGCGCAAAGTATGCTTTACAAATTGGTCAAGTTCATTCAGATAAATATTAGCAAAGAACTGTGAAGTGAGATTGCCGAGAGGTAAGCCACGCTTTTTATACTTATCTATTTGAGAAGAAGAATCTATGGTTTCATTTAGCAGCCACAAAACATCTTCATCCTTTATCCATTTTGTTAGCAGAGTTCTCAAGATACCCCTGTCTATTGAATTAAAGTATTGTACAATATCAAGGTGGACTGCATACTTATATGTGCGACACCATTTTTGTACCCTCTTAATTGCCCTGTGTGTGCCTTTACCGATCCTACAGGAATAACTATCATAAATAAATGACTTATCAATGGCAGGATAGATCATATCATGAACAGCATGATGGACAACTCTGTCACGCACTTTGGCTTTTGATATTGTCCGTTTTTTAGGATCAGATATATCAAAGAGTTGATATTCGCCATGATGATATGATTTTGTTTTCAATTCTGTATGAAGCATATCTATGTTCTCTTCCAGATGAAATAGAAATTCTGCTATATCCTCTCTATCTCTTTTTGAACGCACAGCATTTCTTGTTGCTTCATAGAGATTCTCTATAGAATAAATTTTTTCAAACATGACTTCTCCGTTACCAAGCAGTGTTAACCCGACTCGGGTTCAAATAACTCGAGCCGGGTTTCTCAATTATAGTATTCGAAAGACGGAACCCGTAATTGTTGTTCCGGTTAGCGTTCGGGTTCGCTGCGTTGTTGCGGTCCGATACGCGCAAGTTCGTTGTAGAATTGTTCCAATTGCCACCGCGAAAAGAACTTTTTACGATGTTTCCCCTTTTAGTATTGAATATTGACGATTGAAAATTTTCTATTGATAATCGCAAATATCCTCGCCTTACTTGTGAGTTCCGATCCCAGTGAAATAGAAAACATAGATTTCACGGGATAGATAAATCGGAATACGCAAGTTTGACTTTGTCTTTTCCTGAAGACTCAATCGAGACGATTGAGTTACAAGGAAGGATAAACATCTGGACTATAATTAAGTTTTCCTGTAAATGACCGTAATCATTTACCACTGGATATTTAACATTTAAGATTTTATATTGAAGATTGAAGATTTCATTTTTTAGCATTTTTTTTATTTGGAGTAGCCGAGTCTCTCGGCTTCATAAGGCGACGGAGTCGCCTACTCCATATTTGGTAACCCATCACCACAATATTGAATATTGTCGGTTGTTAATGTAAATTTTTCAATATTCAATCTTCAATTCCTCAATCTTCAATTTTCTTTATCCACCCGCCAACCATTCTTCCTACTTCGTTAATATTATTATTGAAATAATGATAACCCTTTACATTAATGTATTTCAAATCTTTTGCTAATCTTGAAAGGAAACGCAACTTTTCCAGTTTCAGGTTCACCTCTCGTAGGATAGCTATCTTTTTCTTTGAATAAGCAGCAACAATAAGAGATTCCAGAACTTCTGTCATAATAGTTTGAATTTTATCCGCTAGTAAAAAGCGTTGGTCCCTCGGAAACTTTCCTAACTTTGGAACTGTCCACACCATTAACTGATAGAATTTTTCTATTATAACTACAGTTTTTTCCGCCATTTTTTACCTGTATCAATAGCTTTCTTTTGCCTTTCTCCATCTCATCATATTGAAATACAACAACATTATATTCATTTAGAATCAATCTGCCAAGATATTTATCAAGCGCAGAAGTAGGGAAACCACAATGTTTGTAATTGTTGTCTGACAGGCATTTAATTCTTATTTTAGACGATATCTCTTCACAGTTATTCTTATATCCAATTATTTTATAGAAAATACCTACCTGCATAACAACTACAAAACCGTTTGTGGCATATTGGCCTTGTAGAACCTTGTATTCATCAATTGTCTTTTTAGCGAGCATTATTTTCTATTTTTTACCTTTTTGTTAGCCATAGAGATTCTTCAGTCGTCCCGATAAATCGTCCCGATGTATCGGGAAGAATGTGACAAGGGAGTTTCAAAATCATATCCAAATTACTAATTTTTCCAAATTTTCGCGTGAATTTAAAGTGTAAAAGAGTAAAAGGGCTAAGGGGTAATAGTCCTCGAAAGACGGAACCCGTAATTGTTGTTCCGGCCAGCGTTCGGGCTCGCTGCGTTGCTGCGGTCCGACACGCGCAAGTACGCTGTAGAATTGTCCCAATCGCCACCGCGAAAAGAACTCCCTAAGGCAGTATATCCACTAGTTGCTGTTGGCGAGGGCCAATTGCTTACATCCGCAAAACCAGTCGCGGAAAGGGAACCATTTCCGTGCAGTCCGTCAAAGGAACCTGCACCTGTTTCATTGTTCCATGTACTATTATTCCAACAATACTTTGCTACAGTAATACAGCGTTCCCACAGGTTGCCGCTCATCTCCATTACACCGTAATAAGAAGCGCCGGCTTCTGCCCTGGTAGAAGTGCTGGTAGCAAAAATACCGCAACGCAAAGGTCCGTCTATACTACCATCGGTTGTAGAATAAGAGGCGTTGCCTGTTGGTTCAGTTGCTGCATTGCTGACCGTTGCATTATACGCTCCATCATTACTTAAAGTGTATGCACTGGATGCAATATTTGTATTACCCCAGGCATATTCAGTTCCAGCAGTTTCCGGTCCCCGGCA
>CAYUTH010000269.1:0-2964 GCA_964447485.1 uncultured Candidatus Cloacimonadota bacterium
CTCTTCTCAGAAGAGCGCGGGATTATCCTTCCGACTATTTCGGATTTTATCATTTGAATGGTGAACTCTATGACAAGTTAGTTCCATATTCATGCAATCCTAAACCAGAAATTGTGCAAAGAAATGCATGGGTAATGCTTTCCAATATAAAGAATCGGAATAGAGAATCCGTAATCGAATTCCCTCAAGTACAGATAAATGATGGACTGAGAAAAAAGGGATTTACACTTCGAGAGTATGGTGTTGCCGATGAATATTATACACGAACGGTATCTCCAAAAGACAATATTTTCAATGTTGAATTGGATGAATACCTTGAAGGTGACATTTATGGATTTCAGCCAATATTTTATAATAATGCGCTTTCCGATTTACTCTCTCAATACATCGACGAGTTATATCTTGGAAGTGGAGAATACAGCTTTATAATTGATAATCAAGCTGAAAATAGTCTTCTCTATCTTTACACAGAACCATCAAAGCCGACAGCAGTCCTCAGTTATGCTGGCATGAACGGAAAGGTTTTATCCTTTGGTTCAGCAGGTTTCTTTCAATATGAATACGGAACAGACTTTGAGCAATTCATCAATAACTGTGCAAACTATCTTGTTGGAAATGACATCATCGAATATGGAATTGATGAACCAGGTACCAATACTCAACTCTCAATCCTTGAACAGAATTATCCCAATCCTTCGCAGCAACAGACAACAATTTCTTTTTCGATACCTCATAACAGCGAGGTAACGATAACCGTGTATAATCTCAAAGGGCAAAAAGTTCAAACACTTACTAATCAAAAATATGACAAAGGTTATTATTCGATCACTTGGAATGGACGAGATGAGAATGGAGTGAAAGTAACTCCAGGCGTATATTTCTACAAACTTGAATGTGATGGGGAAGTAGCCGCTGTTGAGAAGTGTGTGTTAATTCACTAAATTTAAGAATTGTAATGAAAATCAAGCGAAATTTTATTATACTACTTATTGTTTTTATATATTCAAACCTGTACGCAATTGAAATCGATGGCAAAGGGCTTATCTTTGGATTTAACTATACGAAGCTATGGGGTAATGTTCAGGAAGGTTCTGATTTTATTCCGGGATTCACTATTGGTGGTTTCGTTAATAAAAGGATCAACAATTGGCTGGTTATTCAACCCGAACTGCATCTGACCTCAAAAATTGTTTATAAAGACGGGAAAGAGAGATTGGTTCTCGATAATGATGCGGACGGTTTGTTTAACGAAGACGAGTATGATCTTATAGATAATGACGGTGACGGATTGATCGATGAAGACAGAAGCGAACTCGAATTCGAAGCAAATGGGCATTATCAATTATACTATTTCGAAATTCCGATTCTTTTTAAAATAATGTCTTTTATGAATCTTCCAAATAACACGAATTTTTTCTTCGGTCCTTCATTTGATTTTTTACTTTGGGGTAATTATACTGCACGGGAATACGGTTCGCATTTTACGTATGATAATGTCTCGGGCTGTTCATTTTTTAATTTTGAAATTATCTGCGGATTAGAATATAATATCGGTAAATACTCATTGCAACTCCGATTGAATCAGGGTATTCTGGAATACAACTACAAATCTGCCGGAGAATTTTATATGGAATATATGGCTGAACATCACATTGGATTCGAGCCATGGAACGATGATGATTATCTTGATTATTGTAAATTCCAGAAAATCAGCGGGTACGGCACATCGGTTTCATTGCTGCTTAGCATCGAATTATAGGATTAGGAAAATAAGATGCAATATAAGAGAAATCATTCTATGCCAATAACAATAATCAATAATTGGGTCATTGGAGGTGAGAAAGGGAATGGTGTATATGTTTACAATATAGAAAAGAAGAGGAAATATTTCGTATCAGCTAGCGATAAAAGGAAATTCTCTTTTGCAATAACAAAAAATTTATATGTTCCTGAAATTAGTCAAAGACGATTAACTTCTGTTGAACGTTGGTTTTCGGGGCAAGAAGCTACTTTAACAAATTTTATTAATAAGTTAAAATTATCTAAATATAATGATGTTATAATTGATCCTAATAATTTTTCAATCTCCATTCTGGCACTTACTGGTTTGGAATATCGATCGAGATATCAAATAAATAAAATTAAAGAATTTCTGATAAATAATCCAAATATTATTGAAAGAATCTCTTCAGATACTGATTCCAATATAGATAAAATCGTATTAGAGAATCTCATTCATGTAATTACTAATCAGACACATAAAATAATGCCTGCACAATTATTCGTTACGCATCTTTCAAATCCAGATCTAATTCTCTCTGATCGTCCAGTAATTGATTCAGGTGAAACTAAGGTTTACATAGTATCAAGTAAAATGATGATTTCCATACAAAAGAGCGGATTAGGAATTTCGAAAATTGACTTACGTAATGAAGATAAAGCCATAACGCAAATGATTAACAAACAAATCGCGTTACAAGCAAGAGATTGGATTGTCTCTAGCACAGAATCAAATATCAATAAATATATTCAAGTAATCAATTCTGAAGAATACAAAGAAAATTATAGAAAGGATGATATTGAAATTATTAATCCAGTATATTTACTTACTGGTTACTCAATTAATGACTAATTAGTGCAACAATCAACAATTAAGATTTACTGCAAACATAAATATAAATCTTACGTATATTAAATTTGAGATATGTTGGAGGGCATGTCTTAAGTGAAGTAGTATACTACAAATAATTTCTTCAGGCTGGACTTCATATCAACGAAGTTGCATGGAATTCAGTATAAAAAATGTGTAATTAATAACATTTCGTTCCGCAAGTTCATCTTGGGAACGAAATTCGACGGGAAATGAAGTATAGTCTTGTTCATTAATCCTTTACAAACTCCTCGATCTGCTCATAAATCTTTTCTGCTGAGAGTCCAAAAGCATCAAGCAATACATTGGGTTGA
>CAYUTH010000270.1:0-2960 GCA_964447485.1 uncultured Candidatus Cloacimonadota bacterium
ACGAAGTCATTGATGACAGTGATGGAAAGAAAGCAGACGATCCTCAAAATGAAAGATTCTTAAGTTATGAAACTGGTTTCAGCTGGGTCGGCTTAGATGGACTTCTAAATATCAAAGCTGATGCATATTACACAAAATGGATAGACCAGGTTTACAGAACGTGGATTGTGCCTGATACATCATCCTCAGACGAAGAAGCTGTCTTCGTCAGCGGACTTGATTCCCGTCATATGGGTGTCGAGCTTGAAGCCAATTTCCATGCAGCAGACTTCCTGAACTTCCAGCTTAATGCTTCAAAGGGATTCTGGCATTATACTGATGACGTCAGTGCGGTATTCAAACATACGAGCGCACCTAATGATACTATAAAACTATATGTTAAAGACCTGAAGGTCGGTGGTCAGCCGCAGACACAGATCGCTCTCACTGCTAGCGTGTATCCTTTTGACGGACTTGCTGTCAGGTTAGTTGGAAAATACTATATGGATTTCTGGAGTGATTGGAATGTTATCGACAGACAGCACGAAGATGACAGAGCTCAAAGTTGGAAAATTCCTAACTACTCCACAGTGGATCTTCATCTCATGTATCAAATTCCTACAGTTGTAAAAGGGCTAAGAATGACAGTATTTGCTCATGTGTTTAATCTCTTGAATGGGGTTTATATTCAGAATGCTACTGATAATAGCGCCTATGATTGCTGGGGCTCTTATGGTTGTGGTGGAACACCTAAATATCCTCATACATCCAGTGCAGCAGAAGTCTTCTTTGGACCTCGACGCAGCATCAATCTTGGAGTTGAAATCGGATTATAATCTCATTGTAATTTAAATAAAGACCTTCGGGCTTCGGTTCGAGGGTCTTTTTTTATTGTAATTATAGGTGAATCAAAGATAATAAATTAACCACAGAGGACACCAGTCTCCGTCCCGTTAGACCGGGACTACGCCCTGGCAGGCAGAGAGCACAGAGTGAAAGAATTAATAAAGAGTTAAGTAACTGGTAAAACAATGCCAGAAAAAATAGATATTGGTTGAGATATTTCTATCCTAAAGTTACAAGCAAAATTCCCAAAAATGAAAGTGCCAGCCCGATAAATCTTCGGAGGGTAAAACGTTCCTTCAAAAATATCGCTGCAAGGATAAATATGAAGATCACACTTGTCTGGTTGATCGCAGTCGAGACACTTGCATAAGCATACTTAATTCCTCCGAGCCAGATGACCATTGCCAGGTATGCACCGAGAATTGTACCTGGGATAAGGTATTTCCAGTCGACAGAAGGTTTGAATGTTTTGAAGATTGTTTTTCTTCTGGGATGGAAAAGAGCGATTATCATCATCACAATCGTGCCGGAAATAAGTCTTACTTCAGTACACCAGAGTACGGGAGCATTGTCGAGGATCGGTTTTGTCATTATCACACTTACTGCCATAATAAACACAGACATCACACCAAGGAATATCCCAAGAACAAGGTGCTTTCTTGGTACAGCATAGACATTGACGCGCACCGTGGTAACCGCGATCGCACTTATAATAAGCGCCACACCAATGAGCTGAAGTGCAGAGAGTTTTTCCCCTAAAAAAATGAATGATAAGCCGATGACAAATGGATTGAATAGACAATTCACAACTGATGATACACCGGCACCTAAAATATTTAAACTGGTAAAATATATCGTGTCCGCAATTGAAATTCCTATAATTCCACTCACGATTAAAAGTATGTAATCTTTAGCTGGAACCGCTCGAAATATTTCCTGCCCCAGTACTAAGGATGTAATAATAAATAGGATCGAAGCAACAGTATTTTTAAAAAAATTGAGTGCAAATGGTTTGGTCGTTTCTCCACTTTTGCGGAAAAACATAACTGCTCCAGCCCATACAATCGCTGATAATAAAGAGAGAATTTCACCAAAATAGGGAATGTTCATGAAAAATTAGAATTCGTCCTCGCTTTTTGGTGAACGTGTCATAAGAGTGATAACGCCCTCTCGTGGTGAGAGTCCCTCGAATAAAACCTCATGTATCTTATCTGTGATCGGCATGTCCACATTCATTTTATGAGAAAGCTGGAATGCTGATTTTGTTGTGTTTACTCCTTCTGCGATCATCTCCATTGAGGAGAGAATTTCATTCAATGTATATCCTTTTGCAAGTTGATTTCCCACGTAACGGTTTCTGCTATGCAAGCTGTCACACGTAACGATAAGATCTCCAATACCGGAAATGCCCGAGAATGTATGTGGATTTGCCCCGCATGCAACTCCAAGACGCGTTATCTCACGCAGTCCGCGTGTGATAAGTGCTGCTTTGGTGTTATCTCCCATACCCATTCCATCAGAAATACCCGCACCGATTGCGATAACATTTTTTAACGATCCGCCAAGTTCAACTCCGATAATATCTGTGCTTGTGTACACCCGAAAATAATCGGTCATGAAGATGTGCTGAATTGATTTTGCATACACTTCGCTTACAGAAGCCGCAACAATTGTGGCAGGGAGTTTCTTGCTTACTTCTTCAGAATGTGTCGGTCCCGACAATGTAGCAATTCTTTCAAATGGAATGCCTGCCTCATCATGGATTACTTCAGACATCCGCAGCATACTTTCATTTTCAATTCCCTTTGCCACATTCACTATATTTGTTCCGCTCAGTTCATCTGTTATTTGGCCAACAATGTGTCTGACCACATGCGAAGGAACCGCCAGAACAACAAAATCAGATGACCTCGCTGCATATGAAAGATCATTTGTGATCTCTATATTTGCAGGGAATGGACACCCTTTCAAAAAAATAGTGTTCTCTCTGTACTCCTGCATCATTTCAGCCCGGTTTTTGATCCATTCCCATCCAATAACAGGATAACCTTTCTCTGCTAAAAGAATTGCAAGGGTCGTACCCCAACTGCCCATTCCGATGACTGAAATTTTTTCCATAATTATCCTTAAAAAAT
>CAYUTH010000271.1:0-2873 GCA_964447485.1 uncultured Candidatus Cloacimonadota bacterium
AAAAGCAAAGGGGTGGATTGCGTTGTCAAGTTTTGAGGCTTTATGAAACCTTCCTTTTAATTACCAGGATACGATGTGACAAGGAATTGAAGGAGAAATAACTCGATCTCAAATCCTCACCGCGCTTAGGATTCGAAAAAAAACAATATCAATGATTACCTGATAATCACCATTTTCTCAATTGGGGAATCAATATTTTTTGACTCAACTCTGTAAAAATATACACCGTTCGAAATATCCTTGCCTTGATCATCCTTGAAATCCCAGTAAGTTGAAGATGAAATACTATTTTTTGATACAACAAGATTTTCTTTGGGAATATCAATGGTTTTAATAAGCTGACCCTTTATATTGTATATCTTTATTTTTGGATTTGCCACATTTTGAATATTCTTGAAATTAAATGAAAAAGTCTGATTGTTTGATGACAAAGTAACAGGATTCGGATAGCTCAAAATATCAATATAAGGTTGATCTTGAACAAAATACGGATCATCAATTGAGAATAATGAATCCAGATCAGCATAAACTAAATCCATGAAGGTTTTAGCATCATCCATTTCCATGTAATAAAGAGGAAATCCAAGAGTATAGACTGCACCGGTTTCCCCGGGCTCTTCTATATATTTAGTTCCAACTGGCGCATCCGCAAATTGCTGATGGATATCCATTGTATCAGTGATGCAGGTAAATATTGTTTCTGCTTGTTCTGGATTCAAGAAGGTTATATTACCAATTTTACCCAATGGTCCATACACCCAACTTTCTGGGAACCAAATACCATTAGGTAAATAGTAAAGATGTAAATTAAGATTGAAGGGATCAATAATAGTGAAATCATTAATGCCATGCGCTCCAACAAACATTGAATTTTCTTGGGATGGATTTCCCCATAGCCAGTTATTCTCATCTAATACTTGAGAGAGAGCAGAAAGCGTATCTGCAAGACCACCATATTTTTCTAAGAGATCATAACAATATGGCACTGGATCGCAAATATTAGCTGTTCCAGTAAAGAGCAGGCTACCTCCTTGATCCAAGTAATACCTCAGAATATCATAATGCTGTAATAAATGAACTTTATTACAATCATTATAAAAACTGTTCTTTGGATCATTTGCATACCAGAGGATCATCTTGTAGGATTGAATGTCGGATGGTGCAAAATAGGGATCGAGGCCACCATGCTGCCTAACACCACGATTTAATACTTCAACATTAGCTAAATCTTGTAGATCAATCCAGTCTACTGAACCAGTAAAATCTGAAATGAGTTCTTGATAAAACGCATTTACCGAATCTTCGATAGCAAATATCATACTATTTTGAGTATCATCGACTAATAAAATATTCTCAGATTGACTTGCGTCTACTGCTCCATGAAGCGTAAAGGACAATTCTTCAGGAGTTGGATCAATTGCTCCCTGAATGTCAATAGCTCGCACCTTAAAGGTGTGCTCTCCGATCGATAAATTTGTAAGCATACATGATTGATCATGAGTTATTGGAACCCTCATCCATTCCTCATTTGTAAGAGAGTCAATAATTACAGAACCAATTGAAGGTAAACCATTTGTTCCTCCATCAAGTTGAATATCCATATATTCAATATCGCAAAAGTAGCGAATGTATTCATCTATATTTTCATCATAGAAGTATGTATTACCTGCATAAATTCTTCCATGAACAACGGAATATTCAAATTCTCCTAAGTAACTCCACCATAAATGCAGTTCCATATCTTGTGACCAGATTGCAGAGAAATTTTCATTGGCATCTACATAAAAAGGATTACCGAAATGAGTTTCATTATTAACAATTTCAGATGGAATCGGGTGTCCACTAACAGGACTATGGACCATATATTCAAGATAATGATTTTCTCCTAACAGATAGATATGGGGTAATATATTTAATTTGGCTGTTGGTGGACCACCTAGAAAAAATGGCAAATCAGCCCATGAAGCCATAAACGGTGCAGTTTCCGGATAGAAGTAATCACGAACAAAAAAGGTCATTTTTGCGCTGGTCGAATCTTCTAATCCAGCACAATTCACAGATTTTACCTGTAGTTGTGTTACTTCATAAGTGCCGTCGGGATATTTTTCATTTACTCTCATAAGAGGTTTATTATAAGGATTTCCTTCGGGATAATGGGATTTAAGGAGTAATTCATTAGAATGTACAAATTCTTCAGTTGAATTCCAGGCAGTACTATCAATCATATTTCCCAAAGGACCGATAAACAAAGTATCTGTTCCAAGGTTTTCATAATATGCTAAACGATATTTGTAATATGCGGCATCTGGATAACCGATCAGCTCAAAGTTTAGTGCTGAACCTACACGTAAACTATCTATGTTGCCTTGGCTTGTAGAGATATAGGTTTCCGGCGCAATTCCACCAACATTGTGCCATCCCAAATATCGGAATGTGTCCATTGGATACACATTCCATTCTGATGTTTCTGCATTGGTTCCAGCAGATGTTGCCCAATCAAAGCTTCCCGTGAAAATCGATTCTTTTCTTACGATGGTATGATTACATGTTGCTTCTGGTATTCCAGCTACATCCCAGCCAATTCCGGGATCCTCATCAGGATTGCCTATGATATCTATCAGATTCCATGTTGTTCCACCATCAGTGGTTTTTTCCAGCCCTCTTGCATCATCGCCGTTAAAATATACAAGACTTGGATAGGGGAGTATTTCATCAGCAACATTCTTGAGACTGTCATCTGCCTCATTGGTTGTGATTACCCAAACATCATTAGGTTGTATCACAGCGTCAGCGGGAAATTCATGCCAATATTGCCAACCGCTGCCATTTACTGATTCTGCTATACGATAATTACTGAGTTCAATTTGATTAAT
>CAYUTH010000272.1:0-2857 GCA_964447485.1 uncultured Candidatus Cloacimonadota bacterium
TGCATCAAAATATTGCATATATACTTCTCCTAAAATTAAGAAATTTTAATTTCTCTAGGCAGTTGTGCCTGATGATTGTGAGCATTGCCGGTATAAATTTTGAGTCTCTTGAGCATCCTGTCACGAAGCTTGTTCTTCGGAAGCATGCCTTTTACAGAATGATATATTATCTGTTCCGGTTTGTTTTCTCGCATTTGTCGGAAGGAAGTCACTCTCTGTCCGCTTGAATAACCGGAATACCGCTTGTATTCTTTTGCAAATTCTTTTTGACCTGTAACTTTTACTTTTCCAGCGTTCAATATTATGACAAAATCACCCATATCAAAGAATGGAGTGAAAGTCGGCTTATGCTTTCCTCTAAGAAGCCCTGCGACTTTGGTAGATAATCTGCCAAGTACAGCATCTTCTGCGTTGATCACATACCAATTATGCTCAATTGCATCGACTTTTGGCAATGTCGTTTTCATTATGTCTCCTAAAAATTCTCAATTCGCTTATATAACTATATTTATGACATTTTCATTAAGTAGTGCCATAAAGTTTGTGCCCATAAACCCTTGTCAAGTTTAACAATTGCAATAAAAATAGCTTATGAAAGACCCGCAAATTATAGTCTTAAATGGAAAATATGCAAATACAATCTTTAGAAATCACATTATTTTCTTACCCGAAAAATTTAACCTATAAAACCTTCATCCATTGATGAATCTAAATGGTCAATGGCACTCAATTTATAGTTCAAATTTTGATATTTACCTTTGGTTTACTCGATTTTCTTGAGGAACTTATAGTAATCGCTGTCAGTGGTCATAATGATAGTGTTTTTATTATCGATTGTTTTTTCATATGTTTCCAACGTTTTCATGAATTCATAAAATTCAGGATCTTTATTATATGCATTTGCATAGATATTGATAGCCAGAGCATCTGCTTTACCTTTGATCTCTTGAGCTTTCTGATACGCTTCCGATTGAATTTGATCCAGCTCACGCTGCATTTTACCGAGTATCTCAGAAGAATTTCCTTTTCCTTCAGACAGATATTTTGCAGCGACCTTATTTCTTTCCGAGATCATTCTTTCAAACACTTTTGACTGGACTTCCTGATTATAATTCAACCTTTTTATACGAACATCGATAAGATTGATACCATACTCGGCAACTTTTACTTTTGAGAGTATAAAGATCGAATCTGCAATTGCCTGACGACCATTAATAATTTTATATTTGATCTCATCTGCCAATTTACTATCCGAATATTCAGAAGTAAATGTCATTTCTCTATTGGAACTTTTTACAATTTCCAAAAGTCTATTTGAGCTGATAACATCACGTGTTATTCCGCTGATAATGTCATCCAGTTTGCTATGCGCATTGCTTTCATAACGAGTTGTCTCATAAAATTTTAAAGGGTCGACGATCTGCCAGCGCGAGAAAGTATCGAGCCAGATATATCGTTTATCTGACGTTGGTATTTGTTTAGCATCACCGTCCCATTCAAGTATTCTTTTATCAAAATAATGCACTTTCTGGAAAAAGGGTATCTTAACATGCAATCCGGCAGCCTGTATCGATTCACCTATTGGTTTGCCGAACTGAGTAATGATCACCTGTTGTCTTTCATCAATAATATAAAAAGCATTGAAAACTACAATAAGTGCCAGTAGAATGATTAGAATGAGAATGATATGTATTTTTTTCATTTTAATTGCCTCCTTGTTCAAGATTCAGCAGCGGTAATATGCTGCTCTGAGCGTCATCGACAATGTATTTCTTTTCAACATTGGGAAGCACCTTTTCCATCATTTCCAGGTAGAGTCTTTTTCTGGTTACCGTTTTGGAATAGCGATATTCATTATACATCTGGATAAAGCGGTTCGCATCTCCGTTTGCCCTATTCACTCTATCGACTGCATATCCCTCAGCTTCTTCAACTGTTCTCTTCGATTTTCCTTCAGCTTCCGGTATCACCTGGTTATATTTTTCCAATGCTTCATTAATGATCCGTTCTTTTTCCTGTTTTGCAGAATTTACATTATTGAATGCAGGTTGAACCGCTTTGGGTGGATTCACATTCTGCAGGTTTATCGTAACGATCTCCAGTCCGGCTTTATAAAGATCAAGCTGACCTTGAAGCATTATCTGAGACTTATCAGCAATTTCTTTCCTGTTAAGTACAATAACTTCATCCACACTGCGGTCTCCAACGACTTCCCGGATCACAGATTCTGATACATCGCGCATTGTCTCTTCCACATTTCTGACATTGAACAGATATTGTACCGGATCTTTTATTCTATATTGAACGATCCATCCAACATCTGCAATATTCAGATCGCCGGTAAGCATGATCGCTTCCTGATCATAACTTTGTGAAGAGTATCTGGTACGAACACCGGCTTCCAATGTCCGAAATCCGAACTCTTCTTTAAATACGTGTTTCACTTTTACTTTTGTAAGTTTATCTATACCAAATGGGATCTTGAAATGCAGTCCTGGCTGCGTGGTTGAAAGGTATTTTCCAAACCGCTGGATAATGCCCACTTCTTCCGGATTTACAGTATATAAACCTGTTAATAGGATTATAATTGCAGCCAGAATAATTAGTCCTGCACCTACTAATTTTTTGGGCACTTTTATATTTCGAAGATTAATATCCTCGAATTTTTGAAAAGTCGAATTCATTCTATCTCCTAAATTTTTTCGCTTTGATCAATCATAGACATTTATGTAATTTTTATTGAGTAGTGCCATAAAGTTTGAACTCACACCCTTGTCAAGTAAAACAAATTTCTCTTATTGTAGTGTAACTCAACATTCCGATGTATCTCGGCGTAATGAAATGCAAATGGATGTTT
>CAYUTH010000273.1:0-2814 GCA_964447485.1 uncultured Candidatus Cloacimonadota bacterium
TTGTGCTGTTGTTCATGTTGTTCTTGATGTACAGATTTGGATTTAACTGGATAGGTGCAATTGTGTTTGTTATTATGATATTTGCCTTGTATCTCTTTAATTCTTTGACAGTGAGAGTAAATTCTGATAATGTTTATGTGGCATTTGGTTCGGGGTTTATAAGAAAAAGCATCCCATTGAGTTCAATCAAATCTGCAGAAAAAGTCAGGAATAAATGGTACTATGGTTTTGGTATTCGGCTTATTCCCGGTGGACAAATGTATAATGTTGCAGGCTTGGATGCAGTTGAATTAAAATTAACAAACGGAAGGGTATTTCGTATCGGAACCGATGAACCGGATAAACTATTGGCAGTCATTCAGTCGCAAATGGGAGCAAGACAATAAATATTCTCATATCAAAATTTAAGTAGCAAGGAGCAATGATGAAAGTCCTTATTATATATGCTCATCCTTATGAAGGAAGTTTTAACAAAGCCATCCTCGATAATATTCGTGAAGGCTTGAAACATGCTGGTCATGAGGATGAGCTCATTAATTTGAATGAAGAAGGTTTTAATCCGGTTCTCACTCGCGAAGAGCTGGCAAAGTATTCAGACGGCGAGTATCTTGATCCGAAGGTAGGGGGATATCTTGCAATGATCAAAAATGCTGAACACCTGGTTTTCGTCTTCCCGATCTGGTGGGGCGGAGTTCCTGCGATATTAAAAGGATTTTTTGATAAAGTTTTACTAAAAAAAGAAACATACGACTTCAAAGGCATGATGCCAACGCCAAAATTGAAGGGCAGATCCGCGACGGTCATTTCAACGATGAATAGCCCGAAAATATTCTACAATCTCTACGCAAAGGCGCCTGTTAAACAAACTGTGATAAAGGGCACGTTGAAATTGTGCGGTATAAAGCCGGTGAAGTGGATCGAGTTCTCACAGGTTCTTTCTACTTCTGGTCCAAAAAGAGAAAGGATGTTGGACAAGGTTTTAGACTATTTCACGAATTTATAAAAAATATTATGAAAAAAATCATATAAGGAGAGTTGATATAAAATGAGGAAACTACTAATTCTTATATTTACAATAAAACTTATATTGTCATTAATCTCATGTGATAAAACTACAGGACCTCATAATCAAACAACAGTAACTGATATTGATGGTAATGAATACAAAACAGTCAAAATTGGCGATCAGGTATGGATGGCAGAAAATCTAAAAGTGACTCATTACAGAAATGGAGATCCTATTCCTGAAGTAACTGGAAATTATAATTGGTTTGATTGTTTTAATGGTGCATGGTGTAACTATAACAATGATGCAGTAAACGGCGCTATATACGGTCATTTATATAACTGGTACGCAGTCGATGACGACCGTGGAATTGCGCCGGAAGGATGGCATGTATCAACCGATGATGAGTGGCAAATATTAGTAGATTATCTTGGTGGAAGCACCGTAGCAAGCGGGAAAATGAAAGAGACAGGTACTATCGAAGCGGGAGATGGATTATGGTATGAACCAAATACTGGTGCAACAAATGAAAGTGGCTTTACAGGATTGCCTGGTGGTTACCGATACTTAGTTAGTGGTGATTTTAATTATATTGGGTTCTTCTCATACTTTTGGTCATCTAGCGGATACAGTATCACTAATGCCTGGAGCTGGTCATTAAGATACGCTTCTCAAGGCGTCGGTCACGCCGGTATAAATAAGAGAGACGGTTATTCTGTTCGTTGTGTCAGGGATAGTGGATCGAACCAACCACCTGATAAACCTAGCAATCCATCACCAGTTGATAATAGTGATTCAATATCAATATATACAAATTTATCATGGACTTGCACTGATCCAAATGATGATACATTATTATATAATGTATATTTTGGATTTTCATCAAATCCACCACTTGTAAAAAGCGGACTTAATGAAACAACCTATAATCCTGGAATTTTAAGTGAAGAAACAACATATCGTTGGAAGATAAAAGCATATGATGATCATGGAAATTTTACAATGAGTAAACTTTGGGAATTCACGACTACCAATGCAGAATCAAGTACAGTAACGGATATTGATGGGAATGAGTATCAAACTATTCAAATAGGTGATCAAGTTTGGATGGCAGAAAATCTAAAAGTAACTCATTACAATAATGGAGATGACATACCTGAAGTAACTGATAGTATTACGTGGGTTGAATTAAGTACAGGTGCATTTTGTGTTTATAATAATGACATAGAATACGGAACTATATACGGTCATTTGTATAACTGGTATGCTGTGGATGATTATCGTGGTATTGCACCAGAAGGCTGGCATGTTCCAACTGATGAAGATTGGCAGATATTAATTGATTCTCTTGGAGGTTTCATTGTGGCAGGTGGAAAAATGAAAGAAAGTGGTTTTGAGCATTGGGCAAGTCCCAATACAGGGGCTAATAATGAGAGTGGCTTCAATGCGTTGCCCGGTGGATATCGTTTAGTTTTTCTTAATAATGGCTTTATTGATATTGGTTATTCTGCGAAGTATTGGTCTTCAAGCAAATTTGGCAGCAGCTTAGTGTATTATAGGAAATTGTACTACAATAGTTCTGGAGTCGGTCGTAATTGGGAATATAAGACATTGGGTTTTTCTGTTCGCTGTGTGAAGGATTAGATTTTTTTAAAATCTCATCTGTGAGTTTGTAGGAATAATTAAATTAAGTAAAGCAAGATTCCAACCTGTCATGGCGTATCCGACAGTAGTCGGAGAAGACCGATCTTGCGCGCACAACATCAGTTTCCGCTCACTTCACCTCGACAAGTCGGAATGTTGTGTTA
>CAYUTH010000274.1:0-2734 GCA_964447485.1 uncultured Candidatus Cloacimonadota bacterium
TCATCACCTCAAATCATCCCCAAAATAATCCCTGCATCAGGGAATGTCAAGATGATTCCGATAGGGATAAAAACAAATTACTTCATCACCACCATCTTTTTCGTCTGGCATTGATTATCCACCTGCAACCAGTAGAAATAAATCCCCGACGGCATATTAGCAGACGACCAATCTACTGAATACTGTCCTTCTTTTTGATGCTGATTGACCAGCTGATCGACCATTTGGCCATTTATATTGTAGATATTCAAAACAACATCCGCATCAACCGGGATTTTATATTGTATGATTGTGGTTGCGTTGAAGGGATTGGGGTAGTTCTGTTTCAGGATAAAATTGACCGGAGAATACAATTCCTCATCTATTTGATTCGTCTCGCCAAAGAAACGAAACGTATTTTCTACAATTTGGTTGAACTGCGAAACATCACTTGCAGCTTCCAGCATCCATGGAATAAAAACCAATTTATAATTACTATCCACCATTGTTGCAGCTGTTATCCATGTTTCTTCGCTCTCGCTATATACGTAAAATGGTGAAGCTATATCCTGCTTGGGTATTAATTCATCCACCCAATTAAGATCTGTACCATCAAGTGCTAATATCTTTGTCTTTGGTGTCGTTAATAAAATATCATCTCCAAGAAAACCGGAAATAAAATTTCCGTTTAATCCCTTATACGTTGAGTCAGAACTGCTCCCATCATCATCCTGGTTTGCATCACTGTTGTATTCTGCCACTTTCAAATATTCTATAACAAATGAGTGGACTGCCGTTTTCCACACACCACTATAGTCGCCATCATGTGCCGTACCTAAATAATCAGCACTAACCAACATCATATTCCCACCGGCATCCAGATAGTCCGGTACGTCATACACATCTAGGCTGTCAAGATGAAGTTCGCCTCCACTCCCCTGACCCTGCAACCATAATAAAGAAGAATAGTGCTGGAGCATGCAAAGAGTCGGTGATCCTAATTCATCAACATCCCAACTATCATATATCCAGCCATTTTCATTCAATACGTTTTTATACATGTCCGCATCCACAGTCCCCCCATCATCAATCACCAGAATAGACGCTTCCGGATTAGCATCTAAAACCCAGAAAGATTTTGGATTTGTCTTTGATTCATGGGTAAATGAATTGTTGGGATTGTCATCACCGTTATCCAATGCTCGGATATAATAATAAACCAACGTGTTTGCGGGAAAACTTGGGATTTCACCTGAATAAATATCTCCGATTTTATTTCCAGTAATATCAATTGTATCGGCATTTACAATACTCTCTGAAAAATAGATCAATTCGACTTTGATAACAGCCCCGGAGAAAGTATCAGATCCGGAATCGGTAACTTCTGCACTGACAGGCCAGGGACCTGGATCACAGGAATAGTATTGAGTAGTAACAGCGGATACATGATCGATAAAAGGTGGTGAGTCGCCATAGTACTCTACCATACATCGTATTGAGTAATTTAATTCACTCACCCAGTTGCCGATTCCAGGAGTGTAAGTTCCGCCATCGTGATACCATTTAAAACTGTGGTAGTCTCCCAGACCGTGTAAATTCTCCGCAGGACCATAATAAAAATCTGCATCTTCGGTATTCTCCTCCGGAAAGTGCATGGTGACGAAAAAATCACGCTTGCCGACATCTATTGCATCACCATAATATTCAATATTGACAGAAGTCCAGCCTGGCCAGTGAAAAGTGGTTTCGTACAATGTAAATTCATACTCACCTAAAAGATCTCCCGACGGACCTGGAATGATTTGATTATAGAGTGAAAAATCATACTGTCCATTTCCGGCAATTTTCACCTGATTCGAATCGGTTACTATTATACTGTCTGCCACATCGTATATATATGTTTTAAATGTCGAACCGATGTCATAAATACCCCATTCAAACCACATAAATTCAATCCGTTTAACCCTGCACTCAGTTTTCGGACGAAACCAAACACCTAAACTGTCACCACCTTCAAAAACGGCGCCTCCACCCTCACCATAGAAATAAATCAGCCAGGCATCATATGCATTCTCGGATTCAACAGGTTCAGGCTTCGATCCATTTTGATTTGTCTTGATCAAGGGTTCTAAATAAACTTCCCGCGACTGAAGTCCGTTGTCATCTGGCAATGGAAAATGATAGATATCTTTTGCTGATATAAATATCGTTAATGTAATGATTAAGAATAAAATGATTTGAATCTTTCTCATGTTATTCTCCAAAGGATATGTTTTATTTTAGAAATATCATTTTTTTAGTTTTGATATTGTGATCAGTTGTGATCTGATACAAATAGATTCCAGAGCAGTAATTCGAAGCAGTCCAATTCACCTGGTATTTACCCGCTGCTTGATTTTTGCTTACTAAGCATTCAATAAACTGGCCATTTAAATTATAGACAGACAATTTTATATGAGACGGCTCCATGATTTCATACTGGATGGTTGTAGTTGCGTTAAATGGGTTGGGGTAGTTATTGTACAACATACAATCTGATAAAGTCAATTGTGTTTCCAACGATATTGAATTTACACCGTTCTTATATTTTATGATCGAATTGGAACTAATTATCCAACCCATATCTGAATTAACAAATATCATTGAACGGATTGATCTGGAACTAATACACTGTAATTTTGTCCAACTCATGCCCCCTTCATTAGTAAATAACTACGGGCTCACGCCCGTAGCATTAAATGTCAGAGTACAAGCT
>CAYUTH010000275.1:0-2728 GCA_964447485.1 uncultured Candidatus Cloacimonadota bacterium
AATATCTGTGAACTCCCTCATCTTTGTGTGATACATATATTCTTTATCAGGGATAACGGCAAGCATGCTATAATGATCCATCATAGGACCATAGATCTTCATGTCACGAGGGACGGTACGAAAGAGCACTTCTGCTCCTTTTGTTCCTTTTTTCTGACCCTTTTCATGTTTCAGTTTTGCATGTGAAGTTGCATCGACAAAAAATGTCCAGCCCTGATCAATATATTTCATTGTATCAGCTGCAACACCTGTTTTTGCATCCACCGGGATCTTTCCGATATAGAACAAACTATCGGGAGTATAGCCGCGGTAAATACGGTATTCAATGATGCGCTTTTCTTTGGGGAGAGGCTTCCAGCTCAGCATGAGCCCTCCACCATCATCATGAGGAACATCTTCAACTCTCAGCCCTTCAACAGGTTCATTATTGGGAAGCAATATCCCAAATGCAGAACTCACCAGTAGCAGCATGAACATCAAAAGTAATAGTCCAAATTTACTACAAACTTTCACTTTTGTTGCTCCTTTCTTTATGTTTTTTTATTTCTCTAATTTCTTTTGCCAAAAGCAAACAAATTGCCTGTTTGATAAATATCAAGTTGTACTTTAGAAAATGGTTCAATCCGAATGTATGGATTTGAAACAGTCCCCTTTTTAAGATCAATAGTAATCTCTTCCCGTTGTGATAGTTTTGAAAGATCAATATCTGTAATAGTTAATATTGGTAATCCCGAGTTAATAGCATTCCTTTTATAGATTGCTCCAAAGGATTCTGCGAGGATTGCTTGAATACCAAGAGATGCAAAGCAATCTACAGCCTGCTGCCGTGACGATCCTGCACCAAAATTTTTTCCAACTAAAACAATATCACCTTTCTGAGCTTTATGTGCAAAATCTTTCCATCCCTCGAGATTATCAAAAGTATATTGCCCCATTTTATTGATATCTATGATTGCAAGGTACTGATTATGAAAGATCATATCAGTGTCAATGTCGTTAATAAGAGTGCTTTGATCGTCAATAATGAGCCAAATCTTACCAGTTATTTTACAATTCTTTTGCATTATAGATAAAACGTGCTCTTCTTGATAAACTGTCAAATTTTTTGCTTATTAAATCCCTATGAAGCTTTATTTTTCCGAATGTATTCATTTTATCCAAAAATTGATTGCAGAAACGTTTTTCTCGATTCATTAAAGAGCATGTCGATATGATGAACAGAATCCATGAATTCATCCAAATATTCTTTTGGGATGGGAGGACCCGAAACATTATTTAGTGAGAGGGGATCAATTGGGCTGTCATGCTGATAGATCGTGTAATGCAAGTGTGGACCTGTGGACCAACCGGTTGAGCCAACGTAACCTATCACTTCTCCCTGAAGCACCCGTTTGCCGACATAAAGATTCCTGGCATAAGCATTCAAGTGGCCATAGAGTGTTTTAAAACCGTTTGTATGGCGGATCATCACAGTGTTGCCATAACCTCCGGTGTTTCCTTGTGGTGTGGGATGTCCACCCTTCCAACCTTTATGAATTACAGTTCCATCTGCGGAACTGACAACTGGAGTTCCCAGAGGAGCAGCATAATCTACACCGTTGTGCAACCAGACCTGTTTTGTTATCGGATGGAGGCGCATTCCAAAATATGAGCTAATGTATGAGTAATTTAATGGAGATCGCAGGAATGCTTTTTGGAAGGATTCTCCATCACTAGAGTAATATCCGTGCTCTTTCCCGCCATTATCATAGTAATAAGCGGTGAGATCAAAGAGTTTTCCCTGGTAAGAAGCCCCTAGGATGTTTCCATATTTCAGGATTTCTCCATCATGACTAAAAGCTTCATATATGATTGAACATGTGTCACCTTCACGGGGATCAATAAAGAAATCAATATCCCACTGAAAAATATCACTGAACTTCATGACCAATTGCGGATCTAATCCCCCATCAACAAGGGTTTCATAGAGAGATGATTTAAGAATAGTAGTGAGCAACCGGATATCTTTTTCAAGCACGAGCTTTTCCTGAAATACATCAAATTCATCAGTCGAATCCCGTGCAATAATATATTTATCAATTTTATTTGGAGAATATTCAATAACTTGTACAACTCCCAGACTATCAATCTTTAGATGAAAACTATCATTTGGATGTGAATATCTCAAATCATAAAGTGTATTTAACTCTTTTGTGATCTTATACGCATCCTGATAGGAGACATCATTATCAAGAAGGATTGAGTAAAGCGATTTGCCGGTTTTGAGTTTTCCATACACATGATCGTATGGATCCGGAGTTTCAATTTCAATAAGCTGATCTTTGTGTGTGCATGAAATCAAAATGATGACAAGTATCAGCAATAAAAACAGGTTCTTCATATATTTGTTTATAGCTCCCCTTTTATTGCGGCAAATGCAGCAGTGACCGGACTTGCCAGATAGGTTTCACCATCACCCTGCTTGCCTTTGAAATTTCTATTTGATGTGGAAATTTGGACTTCACCCTTACCAGTCATGCCGATCTGCCCTGATGCACAGCCACCACATCCCGGATTTGATACAATAGCACCTGCGTTGAAAAGAATATCAATCAAGCCTTCTTTGAGCATTTGTCCGTACACTTCTCTCGTAGCAGGTACAACACGAAGCATAACGCCTTTCGTAATAGTTTTACCTTTCAGTATATCAGCAAGAAAACGCATATCCTCAATACGCCCGTTCGTACAA
>CAYUTH010000276.1:0-2687 GCA_964447485.1 uncultured Candidatus Cloacimonadota bacterium
ATATTCACGATTGATGCGTTCCTTAAATATTTCCAGATGAAGCATGCCGAGAAACCCGCATCGAAAGCCAAATCCTAAAATTGCCGAGTTTTCCGGCTCGTAAACAAGCGAAGTATCATTCAATTGGAATTTTGCAAGCGCATCTCTTAGGTTGTTATAGTCGACTCCGTCAAGCGGATAGATACCGCTGAAAACCATTGGCTTCGGATTTTTAAAGTCAGGCAGCGCAATTTTTGCAGGAGCTTGTGCCAGTGTGATCGTATCACCAACCTTTGCTTCCCGCACTCCTTTGATACCCGCAATGATGTATCCCACTTCACCGAATTCCAACTTTTTACACGGTTCCATCTTAAGTGAAAAATAGCCAATATCTTCAATTTGATATTTATTATTTGTGGAATACAAAAGTATTTCATCACCTCTCGCGAGTATTCCGTCAAAAAGACGAATATGAACCACTACACCGCGATATTGATTGTATTGTGAATCAAAAATGAGTGCCCGGGTTTCTTTTATGTCAGAAGATGGGGGAGGTACTTTTTCGATAACTTCAGCAAGGATTTCCTCGATACCGATTCCTTCTTTTGCGCTTGTGGCAAGGACTTCTTCATCAAAAACACCAAGCAGATTTGCAAGTTCATGTTTGCGTCTCTCCACATTTGCTGCGGGGAGATCGATCTTATTGATGACAGGAATGATTTCCAGGTTGTAATCAAGTGCAATATAGAGGTTGCTCAATGTCTGTGCTTCGATGCCCTGAGTTGCATCAACCAGAAGGATCGCTCCTTCACATGCTGCAATACTGCGGGAAACTTCATAGGAAAAGTCAACATGTCCGGGTGTGTCTATAAGATTCAGTATATATTTTTTACCGTTCAATTCATAATTCATTCTTATGGGATGAGCTTTTATTGTAATCCCACGTTCCCGCTCAAGATCCATATCATCAAGAATTTGATCCACGGTATGTTTTTCTACTGTATGTGTCAACTCAAGAAATCGATCAGCCAGGGTTGATTTTCCATGATCGATATGAGCAATTATGCAGAAGTTACGAATATTGTCTCTTATCATTGATTAGGTCTCATTTTCGGGATTTATTTATATCCAAAAGTTTTATGTGCAATTAATTTCATCAAGATAAAAAAAAAGTTGACGAAGTTTTTTGAGAATTGAATGAATCAGAATTAAGAAAATAGAAAATGTTTTAAAATTCATTTTGATTCTACATTGGTTGTATAGAACATGTTAACATCTTTAATAGGCATCATCGTAACCGATGAATTTAGTAGAAATCAAAAAAAATAGGAGTAACAAATATGAAAAAAATTCTCTTGCTTTTAGTTATTGGTATTTTTGCTGCTACTTTTGCGCATGCAGATGCTCTTGTCGTTGACCACGACCTCAGTGAGGGTGGCTACACTGACTGCTGGCCATATTATGAAACTGCACTCATAGCAAACGGTATTACCTATACTTATTTTCAGGTTCAAACCGATTTACTTACGCCAGATCTTGCAACTATGCAGATGTATGACTGTATAATCTGGTTCAGCGGAGAATGCTGGGGTTATTACGGCGATGACTGTATGACTCCTACTTCAGAAGCGAAGGTGGCAAGTTATCTTGATGGCGGCGGTTCTCTTTTCTTTTCCGGACAGGATTACCTCTGGGCTTCCTACTCCAGTGCGGGAACCCTTGTTGCCGGTCAATTCCCACATGATTATCTTGGACTTGCTTCAGTAAGCCAGGATGTCTGGTATATTGAAGATCCTGATGTATTAAGTGGTTCAGGCGTAGTCGGTTCTTGTGCAGAAGGCTATACTTTCACTGCTACGGATGTTTTCACGACTGCCAAAGAGGGTTTGTATATTGATCAAATCCTTACATTCACTGCAGATGCAATGGGCCTCTTCCAGGTTGATAGTCCTTCCCCTGTAGGTAATTGCGCAGTTCAAAAAGACACTGGTGTGTTCAAGTCAATCTTCACCACTCTTTCGTTTGCAGCAATTGATGATCCCACAACTGCCAATGCCCTTTTCGGGGATATGTATGATTGGCTTACCGGTGGTGGTGTATCAGTGGATAATGGACCGATCGTGATGAATTCTATTACCAATTCACCAAATCCATTTGCGCAGAGCACGACCTTCAGCTTCTCATTGAAAGAAGCAGCACATGTATCTGTCGATGTATATAACATCAAAGGACAGATTGTGAAGAATCTTTCAAATGAAGACAGGATAGCAGATATCCATTCTATAACATGGAATGGCACTGATAATGCTGGAAATGAAGTTCCCACAGGTGTGTATTTCACGAGGATCGTTACTGATTCTGTAGAAAATATTCATAAAGTGATGGTAATTCGTTAAGAGGTTTGTAAAGTTCTTTTAAGCCCGAGGAGTTTTCCTCGGGCTTTTTTTATATTCGCTTGAACCGTTTTTTGAGTTCTTCAAAGGTGATTTCAATTATTGTCGGGCGGCCATGAGGACAAAAGAAGGGATTCTTACAAGCAAATAAACGATTAATAAGTTCAAGCATTTCTTTTTTGCTCAACTTCTGATGAAGCTTAATTGAAGCATGGCATGCGTAGGATTTTGCAAGTGTATCCCGAAAATCTCCTTCAGGAGAAAACTCTTCCTCGATCTGTTTGAAAATCTCAACGAGTATATCTCCCTTTTTCC
>CAYUTH010000277.1:0-2683 GCA_964447485.1 uncultured Candidatus Cloacimonadota bacterium
AAGGTGAATCATTCCAGACCCTCCATCGATGTGATGTTTGAAAGCGCTGCCTATGTCTGGGGCTCCGGTTTGATCGGGATAATCCTGACAGGTGCAAACAGCGACGGTGCGGACGGCATTAAAATCATTAAAGAATTCGGAGGACTGACGATTGCAGAAGATCCGAAGGTGTCAGAATACCCGATGATGCCAAAATCTGCTATAGATACGGGCACTGTCGATAAAATATTAACTTTAAGCGAAATCAATGAATTCCTGATAAATCTATCCGGAATTGATAAAATGGCGAAATAAATTTTAGGGAGAAAATAAATGGAACACAAACAGAAGATTTTGATCGTTGACGATAAAGTGGAAAATCTGATCACACTCGAGAAGGTTTTGCAGGCTCTCGATGTAGATATCGTTAAGGCAGATTGCGGTAATGATGCACTCAAAGCAACACTCAATCAGGATTTCGCCTTGGCAATACTGGATGTGCAAATGCCTGAAATGGATGGGTATGAACTTGCAGAGTATTTGCGGAATGAAGAAAAAACAAAACATCTCCCGATGATTTTTCTTTCTGCTGTTTACTCCGATGAATATCATGTTTTCAAAGGTTATGAAGCCGGTGCGGTCGATTTCGTTACCAAGCCATATAATCCCTATTACCTGACCAGCAAAGTGAAGATTTTTTTGCAGCTGGACGAGCAAAAGAAAGAACTGCAGGAAAAACTGGAACTGGAAAAATCTAAAAACTATTTGGAAAGTATTTTGATGTCTGTTAATGACTCTATTATTGTATTGTCATTAGACGGAGTAATGAAAATGGTGAACAAAGCAGCTCTTTCGCTCTGGGGTTATAAACACAAGGAAATGATAAATTCTGAATTCGGGAAATTATTTGAGAATGATATCTATACAACGTGGCTCAATTCAATAAAAGATTATGATTTATCGCCGAATAAATTAAATTTTTCCTTTAAAAAAGTAGAAACGAATATTATCACGAAAAATAACCTTAAAATACCTGCCCTTATCTCTGGATCAGCTCTTATAAATCGCAACGGGGATGTCCAGGGTGCAATCCTTGTTGCAGTTGATATTTCTGAAAGGAAGATTGCTGAGATGAAAATAAGGCATATGAATGAAGAACTAGAAGAACGTGTAAAGGAACGGACTCTCCAGTTAGAGATTTCCAATAAAGATATGGAAGCTTTTTCATATTCAGTTTCACATGATCTCAGAACACCACTGCGCGCCATTTCCGGTTTTACAAATGCTCTGTATAAAAATTATTTTGATATATTTGATGACGAGGGTAAAAGATTGATCAATGTCATTGTCAATAGCGCAAACAAAATGGGTTGTTTGATCGACGATATACTCTCATTCTCGCGATTAGGCAGAAAGGAAGTTGTAAAGACTTCGGTTGATCTGAATCCTCTATTTACACAAGCGTATGATGAATTAACGAATTTTTTAACTGACAGAAAAATTGAGTTTAAGCTTTCTAAACTTCCTCCGGCAAAGGCGGATTCTACATTAATATCTCATGTAATAACCAATCTACTCTCAAATGCCGTCAAGTTCACACAAACAAAGGAACACGCTGTAATCGAAGTCGGGAGTCTGAAAAAGGATGATAAGGTTGTCTATTATGTGAAGGATAATGGAGTAGGATTTAATATGGAATATGCTGATAAATTGTACAATGTCTTTCAGCGTCTGCACACGGACAGAGAGTTCGAGGGCACCGGAGTGGGTTTAGCAATTGTGTATAAAATCCTTCAAAGGCACGGCGGGAGCATTTGGACAGAAGCTGAAGTAAACAATGGGGCTACTTTTTATTTTTCATTACCACAATAAAGGAGTAATAACATGAAAGAAGAGATGTATGAAATATTGCTGGTCGAAGACGATCCCAATGATGCTGAAATGACAATTAATGCTTTGACGGAACATCATCTTGCCAATAAAATAAATTGGGTTGAAGATGGTGAACAGGCAATTGATTATCTTTTTGGGTTAGGAAAGCATACTGGACGCAACATTAAACAAAAGCCCAAATTGATCCTGCTTGACCTTAAGCTGCCTAAAATTGACGGTTTGGAGGTTCTTACAAGGATTAAATCAGATAAAATAATGAAAACGATACCTGTCGTGGTTCTCACTTCATCACGCGAAGATAATGACATAAAAAAAAGTTATAATCTCGGAGTGAACAGCTATATAGTGAAGCCGGTAGATTTTGAACAGTTTTCTAAAGTTGTGAACGGATTGGGTTTGTATTGGCTTTTATTAAACCAACCACCGGAATAGATTATGAAAAAATGTATAAACATAGAATCATCACGAGAAAAAAAGGATGAATTATGAAAAATAAGATCAAAATCTTAATGCTCGAGGATGTGTTAACTGACCTCGAATTAGTTCTTATGGAACTAGAAAAAGCAAAATTTCAATTCACATATCTTCATGTGGAAACTGAAGAGGGTTTTATAAAAGGTTTACATGAATTTAAACCAGATCTTATTCTCTCCGATTATTCTCTGCCACAGTTCAATGGAATGCAAGCACTTAAACTTGCCAAAGAAATTTCACCTTTAATACCATTTATTATCATAACCGGTTCGATTAATGAAGATACCGCAGTTGAATGTATGAAAGCAGGGGCAACGGATTATGTCATAAAACAAAA
>CAYUTH010000278.1:0-2642 GCA_964447485.1 uncultured Candidatus Cloacimonadota bacterium
ATTTTTTCTCAATCCACGTCATTTTTACTTTGGATGATCACCGGTTTTTCGATTGCAGGTGTCATAATCCTTTGCTTCTTCTCGGCAAAATTGAACATCCTTTCAACCGGAGAGTACTCTGCCGAAACGCTTGGAGTGAATATTTACAAAACCCGGAAATTTCTCTTTATACTTACTTCATTTTTGGTTGGAATCATTGTATCTTTTGTAGGAATTATCGGATTTGTAGGACTTATTATTCCCCATATTGCCCGACTTCTTATTGGGTCGGATAACCGCTACATGCTTCCACTATCGGCGCTTCTGGGAGCAAGCTTTCTCGTAATATGCGATACCATAGCACGTTCGGTGATGGTTATTGAAATTCCTGTCGGCGTTGTCACCGCATTTTTTGGTGCCCCATTCTTTGTGTATTTACTAAAAAGAAAATAAATCGTTCTTTATAAAATTATAGAGTGTAGATGAGCATTAGTTACTTAATTCTCAATTCCTTATTCCGTTTTCATTTCGTTAAAAATTTCCAATTATACACACATCCAAACTAAAGTCCCGCTCCTCTCGAGAGGTGATTTTCTCTGTCCTCTCTGCTTGTCAGGGCGTAGTGTAATGTAGTCCGGTGTCCTCTGTGGTTTTGTTCTTTTTTGATTTCGGTTTATCCGCGTTTGGTTTCGCTAAACCAGCGAGATCTTAACTGAAGCTACATCCGGAAATTTCTCCATGCGTTCATTGATCTCAGACTTTAGATCTTCAAGAAACTGATCATCCTTCTGAACGGCGAGTTCGATCAGTACATTTTTCTTCTCGTCGATGCCGATATATTTGAGCAGTTTCAAGCTTACAATATCAACTCCGATTTTCCCATAGATCACCTTTTGAAGTTCTTTTACGAGATTCTTTTTGGTGAGATTCTTCTCGATTTCTGTCCCTAGATTTTTGTGCTCCCAGTCTTTGATCGCAGAGCGTAATGCATCCACAGCAAGCACAGAGCAGTGCATTTTCACAGGTGGAAGTCCGCCCAGTTCATCTGCTGCTTGTTTCCAGCTAATCGTTTTTGCTTCTTCTAGCGTTTTACCTAGTGCAAGGTCGGTAATTATCGAAGCTGTGGCAATATTGGACGCACATCCATAGGATTGAAACTTGATATCTTCAATGACCTGAGTTTCGGGATTAACTTTGAGATACACTGTGAGCTGGTCTCCACACGCTGGGCTTCCTTCAGTTGCTAAAGCATCCGCCTTTTCTATCGTGCCGACATTATGCGGATTTTTAAAATGCTCGATCACCAATTCCGAATATTTGATAGCCATTATTGTTCCTTCTTGCCAAGCGGACTTCTTCGACGAAGCTCTTTTACTGTTTTCTCCAGCGCATCGACTGTTTTAAGTATATCCTCTTTTGTGACAAATCTGTCCAGCGTAAAACGAACAGAGCCGTGGGATTCCTCGTGAGTTCTTCCTGTATTCATAAGAATATAATTTGGCTGAAGATTTTGAGATGAACACGCAGAGCCGGTTTCAACATGGATATTGTCAAAGTCGAGCATCATCATTATTGCTTCGCCTTCTATATAACGGAATGTCACATTCAGATGAGCAGGACTTCGCTCTCCGATCGGCGGTCCATTCAAAACAGTATCTGGAATTCGTCTCATTATTTCGTCATAAAGCAAGGTCTGAAGCTGCCTGTAGCGCTCGATCTGTTTGTCAAAATCTGAAAGTGCCATCTCGACAGCTTTTGCGGTACCCACAATTCCAGGGACATTGATCGCTCCTGGTTTCAGTTTATACAACCGTACAATTCCGAACTGTGTCGGCTCGATCTCCGTCCCTTTTTTGACATAGAGAATGCCCATGCCTTTTGGACCGTTGAATTTGTGTGCAGATATTGAAAGGGAGTCAATTCCGAGTTCATCAACGTCAATCGGGATTTTCGTAAATGCCTCGCAGGAATCCATAAAGAGGTAAATTTTATGGTCGGACTGGTCAAGTATATCTCGGATCGCTTTTGAATCCTGGATTGTGCCGAGAATGTGATTTACATGCGTGAACGCAGCAAGAATTGTGTCCGGTCTGATCGCCGCTTTTAGCTCTTCCAGGTTAAGATATCCATCCCGATTCGCAGAGATATACGTTCCTTCAAATCCCTGCTTTTCCAAGCCCTGAAAAACTGCGAGAACCGATGGATGCGATATTGTTGAGCAGATAAAATGCCTGCTCTTTTCTTTGTTTGCCTGCCGGATTCCCTGTATCGCAATGTTATTTGCATCAGTTCCCCCGGAAGTGAAAGTGATCTCTTCTGTTTTCGCATTGAGTGAGTTGGCAACTGTTTCCTGCGCTTTCTCGATCACCTCTGCAATCTCTGTTCCTATACTGGTAAATGAGCCCGGATACCAGTATTTATCTGTTAAATAGGGCATCATGGCTTCAAGCACTTCTGGGGCAAGCCGGGATGTTTTGCAGCTGTCGAGATATACTTCCTTACTGCTCATCGAACACTCCGTTATTTTCCTTTTTCAAGAAAGTCTTCAAGTGAGTATGAATCAAGAAAGTTATTAATATGAGTATTAAAATCATCCCAGAAACCTGTAAAAGAGCAGTCGTCAACAAACTCGCAGAGTTTTTCTGTTTTGCGATCATTGCAGT
>CAYUTH010000279.1:0-2637 GCA_964447485.1 uncultured Candidatus Cloacimonadota bacterium
AGCCCGGCAACCTCTACAGATTGATGTCCCCGAAGCAGCAGAAGGAGCTGATCGGTAACATAACCGGTAGCCTGAAGAAAGTTCCAAAGAAAATTCAGCAAAAGATGATCGTTCATTTCCGTAAAGCTGATACAGCCTACGGTGACGGCATTGCAAAAGCCCTGGGATTGATATAACATATCAGGACATGATCTTAGAATAACCTGAACCTCCTCAATCTTCTCTCTAATTTCAAATTTCAAGTTTCGGGTTTCATGTTTCTCTTTGCCATAAAATTCTTGACGCATAAGAAGAAACTCTGAAGAAGAACATCGAAACTTATAGTGCTAAAAGTTATAAATCGAAATAAAAAATATTGAGTCGGGCGCGCACATGATAGATACAATTTTAGAAATGAAGGAACGGAATCCCATAATGGTTTTTATTGTCCTGGCACTCACCTTGCCGCTTATGTATTACGTTGTTGTCCTTTTCCACGAATGGGGGCATGGCATGACTTCCTGGATATTGGGATACAAAAGCAGTCCTTTCGACATTCATTATGGCGGCTGGTTGGTCCTTCATTGTGACGAAGCTGTTCCATACGACAGTATACTCAAAGCCGGGCATGGGATCCAGGCAGCGCTCATAGGCATCAGCGGTTTTACTGTGAATACAGTGTTGTTCTTTCTGTCATTATTTCTCTTTACCAAAAGATTCGTAACACGCTCTTTGTTCATGCTTTGCATTTTGTTATGGTCTTGTGTGTTGAACATGATGGCGATTTTCGGTTACATCCCCTTGGATACTTTCACTAAGTGGGGAGATATCGGGAGATTTGTACACGGTTTGAACATTTCACCATGGCTGGTTTTTATACCCGGGTCGATCATGGTTGCCTTCTGCCTTTACACATTGTTTCGCAAAGTGATCATTAAATTTTATGTCTTAGCGCCCATCAAAACAATTCGCATGAGGAGGATCCTGTTGGGTGTTTCGCTTTTCTTCATTTTCCTTTTCCTTTATACACGTGGTTACAATCCATTATCTGATATCGATTCAAACACATTCAACAAAATATTGGCGGGGCTCTCGATATTGCTGTTTCCACTTCTCATGATCATCTGCGATTCTTCAAGAAACTGGGTGGAACAGGCAGTAAGAAAATATACTGAAAAATATTGGAAAAATAATTGATATAGTTTCCAATTTCAAGTTTCAAATTTCTCTCTACGATAAAAATTCTTGACGCATGTGATATGATTTTATACAAAATGTCCACATGCCATGATTGGGAAAAATCGAGGTGTAAAAAATATAATGGAAATATGTATTCATTTTAAAAAACGGTTAAAGTAATATGATGAGCAAAAATAATAACAAATCTTTGATATATATACCGGAAAAGTCTAATGATGAGATTGAAGTTGTATTTAAAGAAGACACCTTATGGCTAAGCCAGAAACAAATGGCACAACTCTTTGAAAAGGATTCTGATACGATTGGTTTACATATTAGAAATGTCTATAAAACAGGCGAACTAACAAAAGAGGGAACTACCGAGAAATACTCGGTAGTTCAAAAAGAAGGTGTTAGAAAAGTAAAAAGAAAATTGAACTTTTACAATTTGGACATGATAATTTCTGTGGGATATAGAGTGAATTCTATTAGAGGTACACAATTTCGTATTTGGGCAACTCATATTTTAAAAGAACAATTGTTGAAAGGATATTCCCTTCATAAACAATTACTTCAAAATAAACCACAAAAGTTGAAAGCCCTGAAAAAGGATGTGGAAGAAATTGAAAAAGGACTTAAAAAGGGCGAGTTGACTGAAATAAACAGGGATAACCTTCTTAATACTATGAAAGACATTTTTGACTTAATAAAAAAACAAAAGATATAAAAATGGATAAACAACATAGACTCAACACAGGTGCCATCACCTTGCTCGATATACTCGGCTGGAAAGGAATATGGCAAAAAAGGTTAAGTGCTGCTGAGGAATTAAATCAAATAATTAACGAGGCAAGATCCGCAGTTGCACACGATGCAAAAAGGGATTATACAAAATTATTCGAAAATCTATCAATTGAGATCATTAGCATATCCGATACAATAGCAATAGGAAGTACCGGTAATCCTCTAAAAACACTACAAGCCCATGCGTTTATCGCAAATTCGATAATAATAACATGCATTTCGAAATCATTATTTATCCGCGGTGCAACTTCCTATGGCGATTTTCTCATCAACGATAATATAATGATAGGTCCGGCAGTAGATGAAGTGGCAGCATGGTATGACAAAGCAAACTGGATCGGTATATTCCAGACCCCTTCAGCACTTTATCAATTAGATTTAAGTGAATATGAATATCCTCAGTTGCTCATTGAATATGAGGTTTTTATTAAAGAGTATGGTAAATTCAAAACACATTGCAATAATTGGGCTCGATGGTTCGTGGAAGCTAAGAAAAGGAGTGAAAAAGATTTATTAAAAGAATTTATAAATTCGGGTCCGATCCTGCCTGATGTGGCAATGAAATACGCTAACACATTGGATTTTTTTAGAATTGCTTGTAATTAGCTAATGAACCACCTTTCTAGTGTCATGTCAAGCTTGACAAGTCGCAAGGAAAAATTATTTTTGTCCTCA
>CAYUTH010000280.1:0-1371 GCA_964447485.1 uncultured Candidatus Cloacimonadota bacterium
CTACACCATCTTGCTTGAGGGTAAAGAATGGATTGAATATCTTGTCGATATCTTTCTGGGCTATTCCTTTACCTGTATCAGATATCCTTATAACAATGAATTCCTCTTTCTGACGAACAGTGAGAGAAAGATTTCCGCCTTTGGGCATTGCATCTAAGGAATTCATAATTATATTGATCAGTGCCTGCTCCAGGAATTTTTCATCTACCATGATCTTAGGTAAATTTGTTGAACATCTCTTGCTATATTGCACTTGATGGTTCAAACGTTTTGCATCAGTAAGATCGCAGACTTTATTTATGAGATTCGCTATATTCACATATTCAAATTCCATCGTATGAGGTTTTGCAAAATCCAGTAAATCCTTAATAATTCTATTTGCTCTTTCAGAGCTTTTCATGATCGCTTCCAGGTTATGTATCATTTTCTTTTCGAGATCAAATTTCTTCATACTGTATTGGGCCAAAGCCGAAATATTCGCGAGCGGATTTCTTATTTCGTGAGCAATTCCTGCTGCAAATTCCCCTAGATTTGCCAACGTTTTGCTCTGGATCAATTCCTGTTGTGTTTCTTCAAGCAGCACATACGCTTTTCTTAATTCTTCTTCGGATTTTTTTCGTCCTGAAATGTCACGCAGCGAGCCGATCATACCTTTTTCATTTTCGCTTTTATCGTTTAATGTACTGATGTTAATTTCAACCGGTATTGTTCCCCTGTCTTTGTGTAATAACTCAATATCATAAAGGGGTAATTTCTCACCTTTGATACCTCTTATAGAACTTTCAAAAGTTCGTTTTATATATGTGGGTTCAAGTAAATGTTTAAAGTGGCGTCCTATAAAATCTTCGCTCTTAAAACCTGTTATTTTTTCGAATGCTGAACTGAGAAATGTGATATTACCTTTGGGATCTAATGTGAAAATGACGTCCATTACTGCTTCGGTCAGCAAATGATATTTTTCTTCGCTCTGTATGAGCTTCTTTTCCATTTCAGATTTATGGATAGCAATTTCAAGCGTAATTTTCAGTTCTTCAATTTTAAATGGTTTGGTGATAAATCCATATGGTTCGCTAAGTTTTGCGTCACTTACAGTTTTTTCATCTGAATAAGAAGTGAGGAATATTACCGGTAGTCCGTATTGCGTTTTTATTTGTTTTGCCAACTCGATGCCGTTAATTTCGCCTTCTAAAACAATATCTGCTAAAATCAAATCAGGATGTTTATCTTCAATTATTCTTATTGCCTCCTCAGCGGATTCAGCGATATAATTGTCTTTATAACCCAGATGGCGCAGTATATTTTTTATGCTCGCAGCGATTACTCTTTCATCCTCTACTATTAAAATTGATTTCATGGCAAAACCCCAATTCT
>CAYUTH010000280.1:1471-2634 GCA_964447485.1 uncultured Candidatus Cloacimonadota bacterium
GGATAAAGAAGTATCATCCAGATCACTGCCATGTATTTTTCGAAATCATCAATATAGAATTTTACCCTGTGCGTAACCTGCTGTATCTCTGCTTTAGTGAAATTCTTATTTCCATGAAGCCCTTTTCCAAAAGCTTTGAGATCCTGGTCATTGCGGCATCCAAAGAACTTCCCTGCAAAGTGATTGTAGAGCCATGTTGTGGAATCCTTTTCTTTGCAGCTCGAAGACATCATCACCGCATGTATAGCGCCCTTTCTCGCCAGAATGATATTGTAGAGACTGTTAAACAATTCAGCCCAGTCAGCTTGGCTGGAATAATAGAGTGAATGATGAAGAACGATGAGATCCAGTTTGCTTCCTCCAAGTTCTTCCTTAAGGAAACGCTCTGCATCTGCGGCATGGACAAGCGTTTTATTGTAATCCGCAAGAACAGTAGTTACATGATCTATCCAGTTACTCTTTACTCGTTTTTTAATTACTGATAAAGGAACACTGTCTATGTCAAGAAGGTAAAGACCTCCCCTGAATGCTGACTCCAGAATTTGAAACTGCGGCTCAGATCCCGATCCGATTGATAGAGCTCTCAGTTTGCGATCAAGCGGAACAGTTCTGAATATCTCCCTTACAACCAGCATCAATTCTTGAGAAATATCAACCTTATCACTGCTGTTCTGTACCCAGATCGCGTTTTCGCGATACATATCACTATCACCGGCACGAATACCTTTATCGATTAACGTACTTTTGGAAGGTTTGCTATCCACAATTTTGCTTTTTACTTACTCAACAATATAAGCTTCTTCGTATCAGCTACTTTTCCATTTATCAATAATTTATACAAATATACACCCGCAGGAAGCTCATTTTCGCTTTCATCCTTGCCATTCCAATATATAGTTTGTGCTGAAGCAACACCGGAGTAGAGAGATTTTATAAATTCACCTTTCAGATTATAAACATTGAGTTCTACCGGAGCTTCACGACGAAGATCAAAAATAATTTGAGTACTGTGCATAAAAGGATTTGGGAAGCTTTGCCGGAGGTTACATTCGGATGGTTTTATGATCTCATCAACACCATAATTAGGAGAAATATTCCAAAGATCGAGACTATCCAGAACCATATGTGAGCCAACAGCCTGGTAGTAGGTAACCTCATCCTCA
>CAYUTH010000281.1:0-2620 GCA_964447485.1 uncultured Candidatus Cloacimonadota bacterium
CATTGGTATTTCAGTATAATCAATCTTAACGCCGAGACGAACATTATTTGTATTGTAGTTATAGCTCTCATATTCCTTATCAGACGTATTAGTGAAAGAATAACTGAGCTGGAAACGAGTTGCTGTGGGGGAAAATATACGGATTGGAAGCTTGTAGGAAGTATTCACAGTTGCAATATTATTCAGACGGTCAATAGGCAAGAGGGTTGTATCCGAAATTTCATTCGTGATCTTGGTTTGCTGGTAGTTCAAGGACAGGTTTGGCAGTCCCTTATACGGAAAATATCCTGCATTTACGAGGAGCCCTTTGGTGTGGGTTGTCGAACCTTTTGTATCCCTGATGTTATCGTTGTAGGCATGATACCCGAGCCCGAAATTGAGCTGATTATCGAGAAGTGTGATATTATCCATGATATTGATACCAGCTTTATCATTCTGCAGATACGGATTTGCGAGTGAATGATAACTTCCACCAACATAGGAGTACCTGATATTAAGCAGGTTATGCATGAAAAAGGTGCGGAGATAACCTTCAGCAGCCATATTTGAAAGTGTGAGCTTATACGGTTCCACGAATTGATTGATTATGAAAATATTCTCAAAACTTTCAGGGTCAAAGGGAAGATTGATATCAAGTGAATCCAGTTCATCCTTTGTCAAAACACCCGGAGCGATGTTGTTGTTCACCAGACTTGCCGAGACTTCCCAACCGAATTGCACCCTGCTCTTGAAGAGCGACAATTTGCTGTCCACACCAACGACGATATTATCTTTTGGATTTTGAGCATATTCTTCTGACTTCATATCGTCTTTCGTTTTCAGGGCATTCAAACTGATATAGAAACCTCTCTCCTTGCCAAACTGCATACGCACGCCAAGGGAATTTCTATTGTAGTATCCGCCTGAGAAGGATGTATCGACAACCGTATCAGTCGTATCAACATACATAGTGCCCTTGATATGACGCTGTATCTGCCCATAAAAAGAACTGAGTTTGAAAAAGCCGAACTGTACATCTCCTCCCACTCCACGGATATTCTTTCCTGCAATGGTCGTATTTGAGAACACCTGATTGTGGTCGCCGAGATACAGATTGAAATGCGGAACATAAAAATCCAGAGAATAACGGTTATAGGGTTGGCGTGTACTTCTTTCTTCAGAAGAAATATAAATTCTGCCTTTATAGCGGAACCAGTTCTTTCCTCCCCATAAACGAAGGCGTCCAACAGTTTTGAATTGGTTCTCAGCATTGTAGTAATACGAACTGCTGTCCGCATCATAGGTTGTAAGACGTGAATCAATAAGGAGGTCACCATTCACCGTTACAGGTAACTTCTGAATTGTAGGCACTTTCTGAACCTGCACGCCCCAGCCTGCTTTCTTGAAGACCGAGCCATCTGCATTGTATATAATAAGATCTATCTTATGCGTGGTCGGTTTGACGGAAGCAGGTTTGTACACAAGAAGATTAGAGGTGATCGTTGACTGTGATGAGACATCTTTCCCATCAAAAAACAGCTTAATGGTTTTACCCTTAAGTTTATCTTCCAAAGCAAAATATGAGATCGCAACCATGAAATCATCATCCTGATAATTATAATCCTGATCAGGGCTGAGCATCTGGAAAGAAGTATCTACCTTTTTCTGTGTCTCTGCAGGTTTTTTCATTGTGACATAATAGGGATTATTAATCGGATCGATGCCCGGTATGGTTTGGTCAAGCATATCCTTTTTTATGATGCGGAAATAAAATGAGATCGGCTGATCGATATAACTACCCGGGATTGTTGCATCATAATAGGGATTCATTCCGATGCCCGGATCCATGAGAACCTGCATGTAGTCCAGATTTGCTTTTTTATAAAAGAGATACACTTCATCTATCTCATCACTGCCGCCAATGATATCAAGCCGAAGATGAAGGGATTTCATGTACTGCACATATTCCGGTGGGATGAAGTCGCTCTGAACGGTTGCTGCAACGAGCACCGTCGTTGATAATACAAGAATTAAGACTGCTGCTACAAGGGATTTCTTCATCTATTCCTCCTCATTTATAGAATATTTTCATGGTTTTTATTTGACCGGATGCATCTTTGAACTCGATCTCCATGACATTGGTTGTGGCTTTTGATAGGATTTCACCCTTGACTTCATCTCTCACTTCACCCTTTTTGGTTTCTCTTACAGAAGGACCTGATTCCTTTGTAGCAATACCGGTTTTACCTTTATCAACTTCCACAGTACCCAGGTCGGATTTCAGTTCGACAACACCTTCGAAGGTAAAGAGCCATGTATCTCCGCCTTCCTTTACTTCCGTGAGAAAGTCCGTTCCCTTAACTGCTGCAACTGCTGTCGGTGTTTCTATTTCATACGCACCCTTTTCTTTGGACACCTTTGACCACAGCTCACCAACTTCAAGATAGAGATTCTTATCAAGTCTGTTCTCGTTCTTTTCTGTATTGATCGTGAGTATGGAGTTGGCAAAGAGCTTTATAATAGCGCCATCATCGACAAAACGAATCGCTGCAAGAGATGCTTCTTTCGAAATGACTTCATCTCCGCTGTATAATATCTCACCATCGGTCACTTTCTTGGTTTCATCCTGCCTGTGAAGTTC
>CAYUTH010000282.1:0-2612 GCA_964447485.1 uncultured Candidatus Cloacimonadota bacterium
TTCGATCAGGATATAATTATACCCTTGTTCTTTAAGCTCGGCAATATTCAGGACCATATCACACTCGGTTGCGCCCTGTTTAAGAGCGAGTTTGGTTTCTTCCAATTTTGTATGCGTGAGATTAGCTCCGAGTGGAAATCCGATAACAGAACACACGACGCGTTTGTCCATTTCTCTTTTTGCAAGTTTCACATTATAAGGATTCACACACACAGATGCAAAATCATATGTGCGCGCTTCCTGGCACAGTCTTATAATCTCTACATTTGTGGCATCCGGTTTGAGATTTGTATGATCGATATATCGGGCAAGTTCTTGATGTGTAGGCACGTCATCGATGAGAGAATAGCTCTTATTTTTATATCCGCACACCGCACATTGCAGGCATACCTGGTGAGCTCCATTACATCTGGAGTTCGATTTTTCATCCAGAGGCCAGAGCTCTAATGCTATTAATTTAATATTATTCATCTTTTGTTCTCTTATTCTTTTTTGCTGGAAATTTAGCTCTTTTCTTTTTAATTTTTTGCTCAAGATAATCATCAAAACTAATGGTTGTCAACACGCCGTTCTCATCTCTCAGTTCAATTTTGCAGGTGAGATAATTATTTTTCCCAACGGTCATCCTCTTATCATTATAGAATATTTCTTCACCTATCTCCGGATATTTCTCTGCTTCTTCCTGGTAAAATTCTTCTTCATATGCGAGGCAGCACAGGAGCTTCCCACACAGTCCGCACATTTTAGAAGAGGTCACGCTCACATTTTGATCCTTAGCCATCTGGATGGTGACACGGTCAAAATTGAGATCGAGATTTTTGCAGCACAACTCTCTGCCACAAGGACCAACACCTCCGAGTCTTTTGATTTCCTGACGCTCGTTGATCTGGCGGAGTTCAATACGGGTTCGAAAGATCCGCGCGAGCACTTTCAGGAAATCCCGGAAGTCCACCCTTGTTTCTGCCATAAAATAAAAAGACAGTTTATTGCCGTCATACTGGTATTCCACATCAACGAGGTTCATTTCAAATGGTTGATCTTTGAGCGCATCGAGGAATTTGTTCTTCGCATCTTCTTCTTTTTCATGAATGCGGTTCATCTTTTCGACATCATCCTCACTCGCAACGCGGATAATTTTTCTTATCTCATAGGATTCAGGAAGATTTAGTTTCTCTTTTTCAAGCGGGTAATTTCCAATATGACCCATGTCTGCGCCTTTTTCCGCTTCAACAATCACGTACAAACCTTTTCTCAGCTCGATATCATGAGCATTTTCGTAATACCGTTTTTCGTCTTGTTTAAATTTAACTTCTACTAATCCGTTCATTATGTATAAAACCTTTTAAAATATTTTTCTGAGGGGTGCCGATTTTTCGTAACAGTATTCCAAAATTGTTTTTTCATCATCAGTCAGCTCAAGCCCTCTTCTTGATTTTACGATTCCTGCAGTTTGGAGCATTTTTTTCAGATGATATTCCCCCATTCTGTTCGCACTTCCAATACTGAAAGACGGAATAAATCCGCTGAAAAGCAAAGAGGAGTAAAGATTGCACCCGACTCCGATAACAATACCTGTATTGAAAGTTGTGTTGATGCCGGTTTTGATATGATCTGCAAATATAGCGCCGAAAAATTGCGAACCGGTGTCTTTAAAGTTTCTTAGCGGATAATAAAAGGACTTCACATGATTATAGTTATTTTTCAAGTCGCTGTTATTCGCATCAGCACCGATGTTCACCCACTCGCCTATATAGGAATGGCCAAGGAATCCCTCATGCTGCTTATTTGAGAACGCCTGAAATATTGTCCCTTCGACTTCACCGCCTATCTTGCATACTTTTCCGACCGAAGTGCCCTCATATATTTTTGCCCCTACTTTTATTGCACTCCCTTTACCCACATACACGGGACCTTTGATCACTGCATTTGCCATTATTTGCGCGTTATCATCTATCATGATCGGTCCATTGGTTGCATCGAGCACGACTCCCGGTTCAATTATGACGTTTTCTCCAAAGAATATTTCAGAAGAGTTCATCATATGGAAAGTACCGTCCTGCATATGCTGACTTATCTTGTTTTTTATCAGAAATTTATAATCGAGAGCGATTTGCTCCTCATTTTTTGCAACCAGCTCCCAGATATACTGCATGGGTTGTATTTTTGTATCGATCTTCTTTAATTTGGAAAATAAATGAGGTAGTTGCTCTGTTGAAATATCTCTTTCATGTTCACTAAGAACTCTTGCAGCGATACAGACATCGCCATTGAAAAGAGCTGTTCCGTTTTCGAGAGAATCAACCTCTTGCTTCATCATTTCATCGAAAAGCACTCTTCCGTTGACGAAAAGATACCCTCCCTCTTCAAAATGATTGATTTTATATTTAGGAAAACGAGATGTATATAATTTCTTGAGTTCTTCGCGCAGGAGCAGATATTTCTCATCATCAGGATAAAAGCGCGTGACCTTATGCCTGAGTTTTAGAATTCCGCATTTCAGATCAAAATAAGCTCTTGTATATGTAAGCGGCAGGAACTGGTCCCACGAATTATCTTCGAACACGCAAAGCTTCATGTTCACTCCGTTTCTTAATTATTTTGGGACTTTTCTA
>CAYUTH010000283.1:0-2582 GCA_964447485.1 uncultured Candidatus Cloacimonadota bacterium
TTTCCAAAACAACAATAAAGAATATTTCCAATAATTTTATTCATTATTCAACTAATTCCAGAATTACCTACCAGATGCTGAATGAAGATATCGATAAGATCGCAACGATTTTTTCCGAGCATTTCCACGCACCGGTAAAGGTTGTATTCGAGTTTGAAGAGCCGAAGACCGGCAAGAAATACATGCATGGTGCATCATACGAGGAAATTAAGAAAAAATCCCCGAAACTCGCAGACATGATCAAGGCGATCGACGGTTATATTATTGAACAGAAGCCCGATTAATCCTCTTTATGATTGACAATTCCAATATTGGCGAGATCCTCTCGCTTATAGAAACAGAATACAATAAAAACCGCAAACCAATTGTCACAAAAATATCAGAAAAACAGAGAAATCCTTTTCTCATTTTGATCAGTACAATTCTCAGTCTGCGCACAAAAGACGAAGTAACCGCCGTGGCATCATACAAATTATTTGAAATTGCTTCTACACCGGATGAGATGTTGACACTTAGCAACGTGCAGATAGAAAAACTTATTTTCCCGGTTGGTTTCTATCACAGAAAAGCGGAGCACATTCTCCAGGTGTGCAAAATCTTGCTCGATAAATATAGTGGAAAAGTACCGGATAATCTCGATGACCTGCTGGCATTACCCGGAGTTGGACGTAAAACCGCAAATCTGGTTATTGTGCTTGGTTATGATAAATACGGAATTTGTGTGGATACGCATGTGCATCGGATTTCAAACAGGTGGGATTATGTGCAAACAAAAACACCTGAGCAGACCGAGTTTGCACTTCGGGAGAAACTACCCAAAGATTATTGGAAAATTTATAATGATTATTTCGTCTCTTTTGGGCAACATCTCTGCAAGCCGATCTCACCTCTTTGCTCGACATGTTCGATCGAGAATTTTTGTCCAAAACGAGGAGTGGAAAAGCATAGGTAATCCAAAACCTTGCGAACGGTTGAGTAACGAAACCTTCGCAACGGTTTATTATGAGCTCACAGATAATCTCAGATTTAACGGATAAAAACAAATAAAGCATTACGTTCTACCTCTGTCCACTCTGCTTGCCAAGTCGGAGTGAAGCGAAGACTGGTGCTTTTTGTGTGTTAATCCTCCTTCTCTTCATTATCTTGGCACAAGCCTGTCAGGGCGTATCCGCCAGCTGGCGGAGAAGACTGATCAAAGAGCTTGTGATAAGTAATGAATAAATATCAACTTAAGACATGCTCTACGACATGTCTCAAGTTTTCACGCTGATAAATAATATACAAATACTGAAGGCGATAATGCGCATTCTCGCCTTCGTTTTATGATAAAAAAAAGGGCTTCCGAAATTTGGAAGCCCTGAAAATGATTTAATAGAAATTTAGTTTAAATAGAAAATGCCGGACAAAGTAAAGATGGTCGAGGAAACCTTGCTATAGTCACCACCTGAAGTGAGTTCTTGTTTGTAAGAATCAAAAGTCACAGTTGCATCAAGTGCAAATTTTTCGAATATCAAACCTGAGCCAACTGAAAATCCGGAGCCTACAACTTGGTCTTTGGGATTATCTGGATAGTTCCAGTAATCATCATAATTAGAGAATATAGTCGGAACAGTATGGAATCCAGCACGCAGCGGAATCACTGCAAAATCTGTCACAACGAGAAACTCTGCACCTGCACGGATTTGATCAAGATTATAATCGCTGATATATCCTTCTGTGTCATCATCATAGATAATTTTACTATCCTTATATGCGCGCGTTTCATAATCAGCAGAAACCGTGAAATTATCTCCCAGTTGAACTGAAGCCCCAGCACCAAACATTGAAGGCATTTGAATTGTCTCAGTTCCATCTCCATAATCACCCTTGAGATCAAACGGAGATTTGAAATCAACACCAATCTTTACAGGGATCGGACTGCTTAAATTTGAGAGATTGATCATGGCGCCTGCATTGAAATTGAATCCGCTGAAATCTTCAGTATAACCGAACGGAATCCAAGCAGAGCCATCCCAATATTCCGAATCTTCAGTCAGAGAACCCATCCATATATTTGAAGCAATTCCAATCGAGAAAACAGGAAGAACCTGCGCTGCAAGCCCAATACTCACATTCGAAACACCACCGGTATTCTCGCCCTTATAATCGTCGTAATCCCATTTTGAATAAAGGTCTAATTGCTGTTGAAATGCTGCAGCAGCAACTAATTTAATTCCTGGAATATTGAATGGATACACAGCACTTGCAAAATTGGGAACAAAATGACCTAAAGATTCTGAATCAGTTCTACCCGAAAAATCAGTCTTGTATGTATCAGTAATATAACGCATCACAGCGGATGCTTCGGGATCGATTAGCTGTGTGAGACCTGCCGGATTCCAGCTGATTGCTGTTGCATCATCTGCCACGCCGATAAATGCTCCGCCAAAACCTGCGGCACGCGCACCGGCACCGGTCAAATTCCAGTTAATATTCTGTGCATAGCTTAAGGAAGTTACACAGAAGAGGATTGAAATAAGAATAATGATAATGGGAGTGTTAGTTTAACTGTGTCTGGGAAGGCGCATAAAGTTGTTTGACAT
>CAYUTH010000284.1:0-2578 GCA_964447485.1 uncultured Candidatus Cloacimonadota bacterium
GCGAGTAGTTTGTGGTCGTGAGTATTATTGCAGCATAAGGTGGAGGTTCTTCAAGAGTTTTCAGAAAAGCATTCGCTGCCTGAACTGTCATTTCCTCTGCCTGCACGATTATAACCACGCGGAAATTTCCTTCATTAGGACGAAAACGAAGCTTGCGCTCTATCATACGGATGCTGTCAACATGGATGGCTGTGGCTTTGCCAAACTGCATGCGCTCGTAGGGTGTGAGCTTCAGCTGCTCAATATATGCCTGCACCTGTTGCTGCTCTTCCTGCTTCTTATACTCGCCTTCATCTGATACATCAAATTTGGGAGTAGGAAAAATAAAATCTACGTCGGGATGCGTAAAGGAACCTATCTTATGACAGGAAGGACAGGTTTCATCAGCGCCAGCGTCCGGGTGTTTGCAATTAATTATCTTTGCAAACTCAAGTGCAGTAGAGAGTTTACCCACGCCTGCAGGACCGTAAAAGAGATAGCTCTGTGCCGCTTTTCCTTCATTGATAAGCTGGGCAAGTATTCTATGTGCTTGCTGCTGTCCCTTAATAAGTTTGAACATGAGATATTATTCCTCTTCCCCCACGTTGATCTCACCTGCTTTCTGCAGAGCAATTTTAGTGAGAATAGGACCGATGATCTCGAAAAAAATACAGGTGGCAGTTACAGTAGTAATGACTATTGTGCCGATCTGATCTCCGCTTGTGATGAGCGATTTTCCGGTTGTATCAATCACTTTCCCAAGTCCGCTGAAATCTTGTTTTACAATAAGCGACAGCCCGATCGCAACACCTGCCTGAGAGAGAATGCCTAATCCAATATAATTTCGTACATTTTTGGAAACCTTTCCCAAAAGTGCGCCAAGCCGCGAACCTCCGATCAGTCCTGCCGAACGAGCAAAAATGTAGGCGACACCCAGCAGTCCGAGGGACGGCAGAGCTGCAATATGGAGATTGGTTCCGGCAAGTGTGAAAAAGAGAATGAACAGAAGCGGGATAACATTGGTGAGCTCTTTGTGCATGATCTCAATAAGATTGCGTCTCTGAGTGTTTATGATCAAGATCCCTGCTGTCATGTTGGTGAGGATCAAAGAAAGGTGGAGGGCATTTGAGATCCCTACCATCAGGAGCACCACGCCGAAAATATGGATAAAATAATCACTTGAGCTCTTTAATTTTCTCACCAAGATGCAGAAGAGCGCACCCGCGGCAAGCCCGATAATGATGCTTAGTGCGATTTCTTTCATCGGTGTAAGGATCAACGCAAAGAATCCACCTGATGAGGCACCCGACTGATTGTTGAGTATATTTTTTGCTATAGCTGAAGCAAACCCGAAGATCATTATTCCAAGTCCGTCGTCGAAGCCCACGACAGCATACAGAGCTTTAGTGAGTGGTCCTTTTGCGCGGTATTCTTTTATAACTGCAACGGTCCCCGCTGGAGCGCTTGCAGGAGCTATCGAACCAAAGATAAGAGCAAGAATAATATTCCCGGTGACAAGCCACACGACAAAAAATACGAGTATGAACGCACCAAAAGATTCGGCAAAAATGATCGAAATAATACCTGATCCCTGTTTCCGCAGATCATTCAAATTAAGTTCGAGCCCGATTGTAAGTGCAATAAACCCAAGAGCAATTTCAGTGATAAAAGAGAGTTGGTTCTGTATCGAAGATGTTACTATTCCCAAAAAGGAGGGTCCAATTAACGCGCCGAAAATCATATAGCCAATGATGAGGGGAAGCCGTATTGTTTTGGTGAGTTTTCCAAAATAGAAGCTGACCAGCGCGACCAGACCTATCAATGCGAGAATCGGCAGGGAATGTGCCAAAAAGTAGTGCTGAATTGAAGTGAAAAAATTCATTTTGTGACTCTCTCTATCTGTTCAAGCTGCCGGAAAAATAGCTTACATCATTTGTTATCACGAGGACTCCATCTTTATTTTTCTGACTGCTCATTATGGCTTTTACCTGCCTGAGAACTTCGTTTGCGAGTTTTTTGGGAACAACCGCAAGTATGATCTTATTGAATCCTTTATCACTTTCATTCCAAAAGCTTGCGAAAAGAGGAAGTGCATGAAGATAGTACCCCGGATTGTTCGCATCGATTATAGAAACATGGGCTTCTGCGATCTCAGAAAATATCTGAAGCAAATCCTCGAAAGTATCCTCGATCTGGATGAATACATGGAAAAGCGTATTTTCGATGCCGGATTTTTGTTCCGGCTCCTCTTTAAGCGCCACATGTTTAGAGAATATCTCATAGACTTTTTCGGGATCGGTCTGTTTTACGATGTCCTCGACTATATCCTGGGATTGCAATATCTGTGATATACGCGCCAGGTAGCTGATGTGGTCATTGCGTTTTGCTTTCGGGGCAAAAATATAGATGAACAGCTTCACTTTCTTCTTGTCGATTGCTTTGAAGCTCACACCAGAGGGTACGACAAGTATCCCGATCACAAAATCGTCGAGATCATCCAATGTGCAGTGAGGGAGCGCGATGCCCTTCCCTATTCCTGTTGAAAGCAGCTCTTCCCGTTCTAAGAGTTTATTATAAAGCTCTTCCGGTTTATACTTTG
>CAYUTH010000285.1:0-2566 GCA_964447485.1 uncultured Candidatus Cloacimonadota bacterium
TTTACAGCTACAGATATTTTAAAGAATTTGAATGATGTGATCGATTCTATTGCAACATTTATTGATAGGGTTTCATCTGAATAACACACCCCGATTCCTTCGGAATCACCCCTCTCGAGAGGGGATTCAGACGATAATTATTAATAGATGATATGAGTTGAAAATATCGAAAAATCTCCTCTTGAGAGGAGTATCCCGATTTATCGGGAGGAGGTGTGTATTTATTATATTTTTTACAAAATACTTTCTTACTCAGGGAAAAATAAGCGCTATCTCTCGCTTTGCACTTTCTGGAGAATCAGAAGCATGAACTGCATTCTCTGTAAATGAAGCTGCGAAAAGAAACCGGATTGTGCCGGGAGCTGCTTTTTCGAAATTAGTATTTCCAACCAACTCTCGAAGTTTTACAATTGCGTCTTCCCTGCGAAGGACTGTGCCTACTATCTTGCCGGATAGCATAAATGATTTGAGCTGCGGGTAGAAACTTTTACCAAGATGTTCTGCATAAAAAGTATCTGCTAACTCGTTATCCATGGCGAACATTTTCAATTGCTCGATGACAAATCCGTTGTCTTCGACCATTTTGATGATAGCGCCGATCTTGTTTTTCTTTGTGGCATTAGGTTTGATAAGAAGTAAGGTCTTTTGTTCCATTTTACTGTCCTGACATTATTTGAGCAGAAAAATACTTATTTATATTTATTATTTAGCACAATTTTCACTACTCTATTTAGGGTGTCTTAAATAATTTTACAAAATTATATGCAAGAAAAATTTTGGATTTTAATAATATTCTTCTCATAATGATCTCTATTTTGAAAGAAGTAAATGTTATGAGAACTCAGAATTAACAGGAATGGAGAATCAAATGCCAACGGAAAAATTCTTAATAGGGCATCAAGATTTCAAGCACTCATTTCATGAAAACAGGGACTTATATTTAAAATTAGCAAATCATGTGCAGCATCCAAAAGTGTTATGGATTGGGTGTTCGGATTCAAGAGTTGTTCCCGAATTCATAGTCAATGCCGATGCAGGTGATCTATTTGTAATAAGAAATATTGCGAATATAATTCCACCTTGCGATGCAAATGAACTGTGCTCAAGCTCTATACTGGAATATGCGGTGCTCGAACTCAAGGTAGAACATATCGTCGTGTGCGGGCACACAGGTTGTGGAGGAATAACCGCACTTGTAAAAGGCACACCAAATAATTCCAGAGTATCTGGATGGTTGAAATATGCATCTCAGACGAAAGCTGCAAACGATATAAATGTTGATTCATATATATTACAAACAATCAAAGATAACATCCTTTTACAATCAGAACACCTTCTTACTTTTGATTTTATAAAGGAAAATATTAATAATTTGAGTATCCATAAGTGGTTATATGACATGCATTCAGGTGATATTTCATATTATGAAGACAAAGAAAGTAAATGGATCAAACTTAAAGAATAAAAAATAAAAAATTTAAAATTTGCGACAATTTTTGTCTTAGAAATTAAATTCTCATGAAATTTCGAAAATTCTTGACGTAAAAAAAACAGGTTAACGGGATAACGATAATTAATTTAAAAAATGATGGAGGAAACTCAAAAAAATGATAGAAAAAAAAGCAATTGACTCTCTTTCGAGCAAAGGAAGAACATTCCCCCCACCAGAAGAAATAAAGAAAAACGCTTATATAACTTCTGACGAACAGTATAAAGAAATGTGGGAAAGATCCATTAATGATCCCGACGGTTTTTGGTTGGAACAAGCTGAAACTTTGGACTGGTTCAAGAAACCTACAAAAGGTTTGAAGTACAACTGGGATACTAAAGCTCGTATAATCGAACACACCTGGTTTGAAGACGGTGAAATTAATGTGAGCTACAACTGTCTGGACAGGCATCTCGGCACACCTACCGCAAAAAAGACAGCTCTTCTTTGGCAGGGTGAAATCGAAGATGATGTGAAGAAATATTCCTACGAAGAACTTTATACGGAAGTATGCAAATTTGCAAATGTTCTTAAATCCAAAGGCATCACAAAGGGTGATAGAGTAGCTATTTATATGCCCATGGTTCCGGAACTTGCCATCACAATGCTGGCTTGTACCAGGATCGGTGCGATCCATTCGATCATTTTTGGCGGATTCAGCGCTGAAGCTATTCACGGCAGAGTGAATGATTCCGATTGTAAAATGCTTATCACGTCAAACATCTCACGCCGTGCAGGCAAACATATCCATCTCAAGGATATTTCCGATCAAGCCCTGAAAGATACTCCTACGATCGAAAGTGTTATCGTTATAAAAGTTAACGATGAGCCATGCCACATGGAAGAAGGACGGGATTTCTGGTATCATGACGAGATGAAAAAAGCCGCTCCTGTATGTGAACCGGTTCATATGAACGCTGAAGATCCGTTATTCATTCTTTATACATCAGGTTCTACCGGCAAACCAAAAGGTGTTGTTCACACAACTGCGGGTTATTTGATGCATACAACTCTTACTCACAAATATATTTTCAATATCCATGATGATGATGTGTATTGGTGTACTGCTGATATCGG
>CAYUTH010000286.1:0-2502 GCA_964447485.1 uncultured Candidatus Cloacimonadota bacterium
AAACAGAAATGATACTGTACGCTTATATTGCTGTACCTCTTTTTATTCACTTGTTGTGTTTTCAACTTTATTCTTTGGTGTCGGTTTATTCCCTCGTTTGACCTTTGTGCTTTTACTTCGGAGTTTTCTCAGATAGAAAAGCTTGGAACGACGGACGCGTCCATAGCGTACTACTTCGATTTTTTGGATCAATGGTGAGAAAAGAGGGAAAATGCGCTCTACTGCAACACCATGACTTATTTTTCGAACGGTAAATGTTTTGTTGACACCAGAACCTTTTTTCTGGATCACTATACCTTGAAATAGCTGAATACGAGGTTTTTCAAACTCTCGGATCGTGTAGTGTACTGTTATGGTATCACCGGTATTAAAATCCGGCAATTCCACGTTCATCTGCTCTTGACCAACTCTATATAAAATATCCATAAAAACCTCATTATTACTTATTTATTTATTGATTCTGGTTTTATTTAGATTAGTGCCTTTATTCGTAATCGCCGAGTAACCTGTCAAGTGTTATAGCAATTGCACTGCGTACAGAAAGATGATTGTATGGACCAGTTCCTTCTATTCTTAAAACATGGAAATTACTCGTGTTGATCAACTCTTCAGACATGCCGTATCCGGTTCCAAAAAGAATGAGTTTTGGAAAGGATCTGTTTATTATTTTTCTCATTTCTTTATAGGAAACACTTCCCGGCACTAACCTCGCAGAAGTAGTAATAAGAATAGGATCCTGGGAGTATCTGTCCTTGACCCATTTTTTTGCACTTTCAATATCAGGCACAAACTCGATGAGTTTAAAAGCATCAAAACGGTTTATGTTGTATTGTTTGCCGGGTCCTGTTCGCCAGAAATCTTTTAATCGATTGAAAATATCTCTTTGTGCATTCTCAGGATTAATTATAAAATAGTTTCTTATACCATACGTTTTACAGGTTCGCGCAATATCATGTATATCAAGGTTGGTGAGAGAAGTCGTGACGATCTCTTTATTTTTGTTATAAACCGGATGATGAACCAGCCCAAGAAAAAGATTATCATACATCAGAAGTTCCTTTCACCTTTTCTGTAAGTTTTTTCCGTTTACTTTTTTGCCATTCTTCAATCATTTTATGATTACCTGAAAGCAGCACATCCGGCACCTTATAACCTCTATATTCGCGTGGTCGAGTATAATAAGGACCATCCAGTGTGTCGCCCTGAAATGAATCACTGTAGGCGGATTCAATGTTTGAAAGCACACCTTCCTGCAAACGAGCAAGAGAATCAATAATTATCATTGCAGGAAGTTCGCCGCCGGATAACACATAATTTCCGATTGATATCTCCCGTGTGACAAGATGCTCGCGAACACGGTAGTCAACATCTTTGTAATGCCCGCATAAAAATGCAAGATATTTTTTTTCGCTCAGTTCTTCAGCGATTTTTTGAGTGTATGTTTCTCCCTGAGGAGTTAAATATATGAGCGGGAATTTCTCAGTCCCAAGGAGATCTTTTCTTTTGTCTTTCAGGAAATCAACTGCTTCAAATAGAGGTTCTGGTTTGATAACCATACCCGGAGCACCGCCGAAGGGGTAATCATCAACCTGTTTATGTTTATCTTGGGAGAATTCCCGGAAATCAATAAAATCGATCGTAAGTTTTTTTCTCTCGATAGCCCTTTTTACTATGCTATGTGAAAGAGGACTTTCAAACATCTCCGGGAAAAGTGTCAGAATATCAATATGCATCGAGCAAACCTTCAATCGGATTTATTATGATCTTTTTATTCTCATTATCCACATCTTCTATAAAGGCATCACAAAAAGGTATCATTATTTCTTTATCCTCTTTTGGGATGATCAAGATTTCCTGACCTGCGGTGGATAGAATATCAGAAACGATGCCGATAAATTCACCGGCTTTTGTATGCACTTCATAATCTACAAATTGAACCGGATAAAATTCGTCTTCTTCCAGCTGAGGAAGCATATCTTCAGCGATCATAATATGAGCATTGATCATTTGTTGAGCTTCTTCTTTTGAATTAATATTAATAAATTTGATAAGGTATTTTTTATTTTTTAGTTCAATAGTGTCAATTGTTTCGAAGCGTACAGTTTCATCAGGGAAGACGATAAAAAATTCCGGAATAGTAAGATAATGCTCTGGAAAAGAAGTATCGGGAAGAGCAGAAATAATTCCGCCATTCCCGATGACTTTCTTAATAACCCCGATGGAAATTAAATCGCTAATTTCCATTCATAAATTGTTATTCAAGGATTTCTAATTCTGCTCTTTTACCATGCTTGGTAGAGACAGAATTCAGGATTGTACGCATAGCGTTAGCAGTTCTTCCGCCTTTGCCGATTACTTTGCCAACCTCACCAGCGCCAACTCTCAATTCATACAGAGTCACACGTTCGCCGGCTACTTCTTTAACTACAACTTCATCTGGGTTATCCACTAATGCTTTCGCAATGAATTCCACTAACTCTTTCATTGGTCGCCTCCTGCGGT
>CAYUTH010000287.1:0-2444 GCA_964447485.1 uncultured Candidatus Cloacimonadota bacterium
AGTATTTTGGGAATTATCTCGGCAAATATCAGGAGTACTCCGGAAAGAAGCAATGTTGCAAGGGTTTTGGACATCACATCCTGTTTTATCATAAAAGCAGTAAAGACCGAGGAAACGATTATGATTGATATATTTGTGCCAATGAGAGTGGTTCCAAGTACTTTATCAGGATTAGTAACGAAATCGTAGAGCCGTTTTTTGCTTGTGCTTTTTGAGGACTCGTGTTTGAGTCGGTGCTTATCAAGGGATATAAGACCGATCTCACTGCCGGAAAAAAAAGCAGCTCCTATAAAAAATACTGCAACAATAATTATGCTGATCATTTATATTCTATTCAAAAATGATGTTATTCGTTGTTTAACATCTCTTCCTGCATGGCAATATGTAGAGCGTCAATGAGTTCGTCAATATTTCCATCTAAAAATGATTCTAAATTGTGCGAAGTGAAGTTTATCCTGTGATCGGTAATGCGTGATTGTGGGTAATTATAGGTGCGGATTTTAGCGCTTCTATCCCCCGAACCAACCATTATTTTTCGCTGTTTAGCTATTGACAACTGCTGCCTCTGGATCTCGAGATCGAGCAACCGTGACCGGAGCACTTTCATTGCTTTGTGTTTATTTTTCAGTTGTGATTTCTCATCCTGGCAGGTGACAACTGTGCCTGTGGGAATATGAGTGATACGTACTGCGGAATCAGTAGTATTCACACTTTGCCCGCCGGGACCTGATGAACGGTACACATCTATCTTCAGATCGTTCTCATCAATTTCAAAATCGATCTCTTCCGCTTCCGGTAATACCACGACAGACGCAGCAGACGTATGTATCCTTCCCGAAGATTCGGTTTCCGGCACACGCTGAACACGATGAACTCCGCTCTCAAATTTGAGCGTGCCATATGCATTATTTCCAATCACTTCGAAAGAAATTTCTTTCAAGCCGCCCATGCCTGTGGGATTGGAATTTAAGATATCGACCTTCCACCCTTTATTATCAATAAAATGGGAGTACATCCTGTAAAGATCTGACGCAAAGAGCGCTGCTTCATCACCACCAGTACCTGCCCGGATTTCCATGATAGCTTTTTTGGAATCATTTTCATCCATCGGTATGAGCATTGTTTTCAGTCTATGGGAATACTTTTCAACTTTGCTTTCGAGGTTTACATTCTCTTCATTTATGAGTAGGACAAGCTCTTCTTCCTCTTCATGCTTTAGGGATTCCTTGTTTTCTTCCAGTGCTTCGATATTTTTCTGAAGCTCTTCTGCACATTGCAGAATTTCTGAAATTTCCTTGTAACGGGAAGAGATGTCCCTGTATCGGTCAAGTTGATTGACGACAGCAGGATCAGCAAGGTGCTTTTCCAGAACAGAGTATTCCTGCCGGAGCTCTGCTACTTTATTCAGAAGATTCGTCATCGTTCAAAATTTCTACGTTCGGGTAGGTGAGTGGTAGGTCGAGTGCCGCATGGAGGGCACATATCGCCACTTCAAGTTGTTGCTCGTCCGGTTCTTGTGTAGTAATTCTCTGCAAAGCCAGACCGGGAGCAGAAAAACCTCTTACCAGCCAATGATTGATATTTTTTCCGGAAAATCTCAAAATCTCATAAGAAATTCCCGAAACAAAGGGAAGCAGCAATAGATGCAACACAATACGAATCCCGAGAGGTATTGCATGTCCAAGTACGAGCGCAAGTATCGTATCAAAAATTGAGAAAACCAGTATTGCTATAACAAGTACCAGAAGCATAAAGCTTGTTCCGCAGCGGGGATGAAAGGTTCTGTACTTTTTTGTGTCCTCAAGAGTGAAATCAGGATTTCCCTCGTACGCAAAAACGGATTTATGCTCAGCGCCGTGGTATTGGAATAGGCGTCGAACATCTTTGAGGAAACTGATGAGATAAATATACACAACAAAGAAAATGATTCGGATGCCACCTGCAAAAAGATTGAAAAGGATACTTGTTTTTTCGATGTCTATCCAGTACGCAATTCGGTAGGGAAGGAACACGAAAAGAAGAAAGGCGAGTCCGAAAGCAAAAATATAGGAGAAAGTAGTATAGAGTTTATCAAGGAATACGTTTTTCTTTTTTTCAGGTTTATCCGCTTCTTCGTCCTTTATTGCTTCTTCAGCAGAGAAGTTCAGCGTTTTGATGCCGATCGAGAGCATCTCAATAAGAGAGACGAATCCCCTGATAAGAGGTAAGCCAAAGAATTTATTTGTCTTTGTCTTGGAAACGAATTCCTCTTTTTTCAGGATGATGTGTCCGTCCTTTTTTCGTAGAGCAGTGGCAATATGCTGAGGTCCGCGCATCATGACGCCCTCAATAACTGCCTGTCCGCCCACAGCTATTTCCGGTTTTTTTTTCATAAGCTTTAAATTTTTGGTAAAAGTATCCTATTGAGTCTTTAATTTTGATGGGTTCAAGGTGGGTAAAACTCC
>CAYUTH010000288.1:0-2437 GCA_964447485.1 uncultured Candidatus Cloacimonadota bacterium
GCTTTCCATTATTATTGCAAATGAGCTGAAGACAGAACTCAAAACCACATCCGGTCCTGCAATAGAGAAGCCGTCCGATCTGGCGGGTATTCTGACAAATCTCAGTGCGAAGGATGTCTTCTTTATTGATGAGATACACCGCTTGAATCATGTGATCGAGGAGTATCTCTATCCTGCGATCGAGGATTTCCATCTTGAGATCATTATCGATCAGGGACCGAGCGCGAGGACGCTTCGCTTGAATCTCGAACCTTTTACTCTTGTGGGCTCGACCACACGTGCAGGTTTGATCACCTCTCCGCTCCGCAGCAGGTTCGGGCTGGTGCTTCGGCTTGATTATTATGATACAAAAGAGATTTTTAAGATCGTGCTGCGCTCGGCAAAATTGCTGGGTGTCGAGATCAAAAAAGATGGAGCACAGGAAATTGCATGCCGTTCGCGCGGGACGCCAAGAATCGCAAACCGCCTTCTTCGACGTGTGCGGGATTATGCTCAGATAAAAGGTGACGGCATCATTACAAAAGAGATCGCACAAGCAGCTTTGAAGATGCTGGAAGTTGATGAACTTGGCTTGGATGAGATGGATAAGAAACTTATTCAGACGATCATCGAGTTTTACAAAGGCGGTCCGGTTGGACTAAAAACTCTTTCCATGGCAATCGGTGAAGATTCTGGCACAATAGAGGAAATATACGAACCCTATTTACTGCAAAAGGGATTTCTGAAACGAACACTCCGCGGAAGAGAAGCCACAGAAAAAGCATACAAGCATTTCGGCATTGAACTGACAGGAGAAAACTCAAAAAAGCAAAGTGAGATGTTTGAATAGATTTTCAGTAAGAAATTATTAAGTTTATAGAAGTGCGTATGAAATATTAAATTGACATTTACAAGACACATTATCGTGATGTTGATGTCATAAATCATACAAGGAGGTATGAGATGTCAGGAGTAATGAAGAAAGTGGTAAAATGTTGTGTGGTTTTGATTGGAATACTCCTAATCACGATTGGCGTTTATGCGCAGGAACCTGTATGGCAGTGGGCAGCTTCTGCTGGTGGAACAGATTATGATTATGGGAATGCAATTGCAGTAGATTCTGAAGGTAATTGCTATGTGACAGGTAATTTCGTTGAAATAGCTACTTTTGGTGAACATACACTCGTAAGTAGTGATGAAGGTGATCTGGATATTTATGTTGCAAAGATGGATATAAATGGGAATTGGGTATGGGCTGTCAGGGCTGGTGGAATTGATTGGGATTCGGGTTCTGGTATTGTAATTGATAATATAGGTAATATTTATATTTCTGGATATTTCATGATGACAGCAGATTTTGGTCCCTTTTCACTTACAAGTAATGGTTGGAATGACATTTTTGCTGCTAAGCTTGATCCAGATGGTAATTGGTTATGGGTAAACCAAGCTGGAGGAACTCATTATGATGGTGGATCAGCAATTGCAATTGATGGAGAAGGGGTCTGTTATGTGTCTGGAGATTTTATGAATACTGCATACTTTGGATCCCATTCTCTTACAAGCAATGGATCACAGGATGGGTTTATTGCTAGGTTGGATTCATCTGGTACTTGGCAATGGGTTAAAAGTGCAGGTGGTTATGCACGTGATGTTACCATAGATGATGCAGGAGATGTTTATGTATTTGGAGATTTTTGTGGGACCACACACTTTGACTCTTATTCAATGACCAGTGCTGGCAGCAATGATATATTCTTAGCGAAAATTAATTCATCTGGTACTTGGCAATGGGCGTCACAAGCTGGTGGTAGTGATACAGACATCGGACATGCTATCACCGTTGATAATTCAGGGAATTGTTATGTTACAGGAATGTTCGAAGATGTTGCACAATTCGGATCTCATTATATACAAGGAAGTGGAAGTTATGATATTTTTATAGCAAAAACTGGTTCGAACGGAGTGTGGCAATGGGCAAAACAAACTGGAGGTGTTAATTATGACAATGGTGAAGGAATCACAGTAGATAATGAAGGAAATATTTATGTGACAGGGGGATTTGAAAATGTTGCATTCTTTGGCTCTGATTCAGTTACAAGCTATGGAGGACGAGATATTTTCGTTGCTAAGCTTGATCCGTCGAGTACGTTTCAATGGGTGGTAAATGCGGGGGGAGACCTTTCTGACTGTGGTATTTATATTACAGCCGGCAATGATAATAATAATTATATCACAGGATATTTTAAGGGAACTTCGATTTTTGGTTCACAGGTTATAAATAGTTTCGGGAATACCGACATCTTCGTCGCAAAACTCAATCCACCCGTCTCAACCGACCCTGAAATAAACCCCGATATGTTTAACCTCTCCAATTCTCCGAATCCATTTAATACAAGCACATTGATAAATTATACTTTGAAAAGGGAAACAGGAGTTTGTTTAGAAGTTTACAATATCA
>CAYUTH010000289.1:0-2427 GCA_964447485.1 uncultured Candidatus Cloacimonadota bacterium
TATTAACATAGCATATCTGGTCATTTTGACTGAAAATAATATCTCCATCTAATTCTGGTGTAGCATAAACGCTGTCTATAATAGTATCTGCGGTTAATTGTACCGTTCCAATCAACAACGAAATAAGTAATACTATAATTCTTTTTCTCATGCGCACCTCCATGGTGTAAAGCGTTTTTATAAAAATTAAGATGGAATGTCAAATTTTATCAATGGCATCCGGATATATGGAGTCGATGACTCTGTCATCGGGAACTACCAGAAACCATTGCGAAGGATTACAAATGTAAACCGTTCGCAAGGTTATCAATTATTGATAAATAAATGAAGGTTCTGCAATTAATACTTCAGCTCGATATTCAAAATCATTCTTAACATCATTAACATCATAATTCTCGGGAAATTCCAAATGAAACCACTGGTTGTGGGGTGGATTATCTGATTGTATAATCTGTTCGAGTTCATTGATCTGATATTCTTCGGATAAATCGTTAAACCAATTCTGTTCGGTAACTATAATACCATTGTTTATGTATATTGTTTCAAATTGTGTCTGGACTTTGATGTTTAATTCTCCTTCAAAATAATTCTCTCCAATTAATTGGATACTAATTAATAAGAAAGTTACTGTAAAAACTAAAACTGCTCTTTTCATGATCTACTCCCTTTGTTTTATTTCAACAACAGGCATTTAGCTGTTGCTGTTTGTGTTCTGGTTCTTATCTTAAAAAAATAAATACCGGAACTTTGATTTTCTGCATTCCATATAATGGAATGTTTTCCTTCTCTTTGACATTCATTTACAATTGTTTCAATTAATTGTCCTTTTATATTAAAGATTTGAAGTTTAATTATTCCCGGATGAGGAATTTGATAGGATATTGTTGTCTTTGGACTGCGTCCGACTCCTGACGTATTGAAAGGATTTGGAAAGTTTTCTATAATTATAATATCATTAGTTAATTCTGTTATGTACTCTTCAATTACATAAGTAGAATCAGATAAGTAAAATAATAATGAAGGTTTATGAGCTAAATTTGGTGTTACTTTACATATTTGAATAAGATCATACAGACTATCACCGTCTGTATTTATTTCGAACCCAATTCTAAATTGAGATTTATTTCTTTCATTTTCAATGTCATTTATAACCTGGTTAGTTACATCAACAATGATATAACCTGTTTCGGGATTATAAACTTCAGGGCTTATGAAAGCGCATTTTGATTCCAGTGTTTGAGGATCACCATAATCACCGGCAGTCCAATCTCCAACATCAAGAGAATAGCCAATATCTACATGATCCACACAGCACTTTATTGTATCACCACCAAGTACATCCCAAACCGGCCATTCACCCCAAATGTCATTCCCAACAATATAATTTTCGTGTGTCCATAGTCTCAATTTTATTGAATCTATTTCACTTTCAATATTTAAACTATCTAATAAAAATGTAAGATACATCTTAAAAACTGCATTGGGAACTTCCGGTGGTATCCAGGGCATACCGGTATCACCCATAATTAAAGCAAGAAAATCAACTTGAAGTTCATAGTTGTAATTGAAGTTACTCATCTCACCTGTCAATGGTGGTCCTGCTACAAAAATTGTATCAACAATTGTTTCTGCAGTTAATTGTATAGTCCCAATCAATAATAGCGAAATAAGTAACACTGTAATTCTTTTTCTCATGCGCACCTCCATGGTGTAAAACGTTTTTATAAAAATTAAGATGGAATGTCAAATTTTATCAATGGCATCCGGATATATGGAGTCGATGACTCTGTCATCGGGAACTACCAGAAACCATTGCGAAGGATTACAAATGTAAACCGTTCGCAAGGTTATCAATTCCGTCATGGAGTGGTCCATGATGACTCAGGAACATGCGTTCCAAAGTTCAACTTTGGAACGAGAAGGTCATGGAGCTTTGGGAGCGAGAAGGTCATGTGGATTTAGGGGCAATAAACAAGCATAAAAAAAAGGGAGCACGAAGCTCCCTTTATAAGATTAATTACTCGGCATCAGAATTCGAGCTCCGCTCCAAACGACAATTTTATTCCTGTTGCTGTTGTATAGAGCGGGGATGTATAATAACTCACAGCCCAATCAAAGTTAAAGCCCGAGAAGTCCAAACCTGTTCCAACTGAAAAATGGGCACGTTCACCACCGCCGAAACCAAAGCCAGCGCGTAATGGAAGCCATGCAATAGGATAGTATTCTGCTCCTACTGAGAATTTCCCTCTCGCTGAGGTGAAGAGACTTCTTTTGAATCCTTGAACATAATCTGCAAAGAATTCAATATTGTTCCATTTATACGCCCCGCCTAAATGTAACTCGATGGGAATGGTTTGTGAGAAACCATCAATAGCGTAGGTAGTATCAACAGTAAGTGTATCACTCCATGAATCAATTGTTAAATCG
>CAYUTH010000290.1:0-2391 GCA_964447485.1 uncultured Candidatus Cloacimonadota bacterium
AAGTACATCCGGAGGTTTAGCTGTGAAAAGAACGTTTCAGCCGCATAATAAACCAAAGAAAAGTTCTCATGGTTTTCGTAAAAGAATGAAGACCAAAGATGGTCGAGCAATATTTAAACGACGTCGTGCAAAACGCCGCAAAAGACTGTCCATATAATGACGCGTGAAGAGAATTACCTCTCAAGCAGAATTTGACAGACTCAAGATGCATGGAATACGAACACGTACTCAGTATTTTGACCTTGTCTCATGCGCAGTTGATAAAGGAAACGATTTCGGGCTTGCCGTTATTGTTTCAAAGAAAGTTGCAAATGCCGTGAAAAGAAATAAAATCAAACGCTGGATTAAGAATTATGCTCATACTCATACTGATTTTTTTCGTATTAATCATATCTATCTCATAATAACCAAACAGGGGATTTATGAGCATGGCCGCGATAAAATTTATAACGAACTTGAAAGAGTCCTTGAAGATCATGAATAAGATCATAAATCAATTTTTCATACTTTTGATAACAATGTATCAAAGAATCATCTCCCCGATTTTCCCTGATTCATGCCGCTTTTACCCATCCTGTTCCACTTATGCAAAGAGTGCATTGCGGAAATATGGTTTTATAAAAGCAGTATATTTATCTTCCTGGCGAATACTCAGGTGTAATCCCTGGTCAAGAGGAGGATTTGATCCACTACCATAAAGGATAAGTAAATTATGGATAAAAAAACAATCATTGCCCTTATTTTGATATTTGTTGTATTTTATTTGAGCAGCAAATTCTTTTGGAAACAACCTGTACCACCTCAGACGCAGCAATCTCATGTAGAAAATTTGCAACAGGTGGCAAAAACACCAAAAACTCCTGCAGCTCGAGATGAAGAAGAGACTGAAATTGGTGTTGCTTTATTAGATATGCCGTCCGACATCCCACTCAACAACGACATTGTCCTTGAAAATAATGATATCAAGGTAATTCTCACAAACCGTGGCGGCAATATAAAACAGGTCGTACTGAAAAATATCGAAAATGAAACACAGGAAGACGCAGTAAATCTCTTTATCAAAGAAAAAGGCATGTTCAATACCGTGTTTTATACGAGTAGTGATACAATTAATTTCAGAAAACAGAATCTTGACTATACATATGATGAGTTCACTGCAACTTTCTTCATAGAGAAGGATGATAAACGTATTTTCGAGAAGCATTATTCCATTTATAATGACTACACGGTGAATATAACAATTAAAGCTGAAGATATGGGTTTTATCGATGCATACGACATCCAGCTTGATGCAGGCATATACTATGATCAAACGGGAGACAAGCGTTTCAATACCTACATTGATGTCGTTTCCTTTGTTGATAATAACATCAATAAGATCACTCTAAAAAAAGCCTCAACCGGCGCTGCTCAATATGGCAATATTGCATGGACAACAATAAAATCAAAATACTTTATGGTTGCATTAATTCCAGAGAGAACTGTCAAATTAAGAGAACTTCTTATAGCTGCAGATAATAATTCAATACTTGAAAACGCACAAATCGAAGTTGGAAGAAATTCTATTGATCATTCGTTCCAATTTTACTGCGGTCCAGTCGATTATGACGAACTGCGCGCTTTTAATATCGGACTGGAAGATGCCATGAATTTCGGATGGAAGCTTCTTCGTCCTATCAGCAAATTGATCCTCAAATTATTGAAATTCATCTATTCTCTCATTCCAAATTACGGAATAGCCATCATTATCCTTTCGATCATCATTAAGTTTGTTTTCTATCCTTTGACCCATAAGAGCTTTTCTTCTGCTCAAAAGATGCAACAGGTTCAACCGCTCCTAAAAGAAGTACAGGCAAAGTATAAAGGCAATCCTCAGAAAGTTCAGCAAGAAACCATGAAGCTTTATAAAGAGCATGGGGTGAGCCCATTAGGTGGGTGTCTTCCGTTACTCATTCAGTTCCCATTCCTTTTTGCGCTCTATCCTGTCCTTCAATCCACTATTGAACTCCGGCATGCCGGTTTCATCTTTTGGTTGAAGGATCTCTCTATTCCTGATCCTCTCTACATCTTACCTGTCCTTATGGGTATCACGATGTTCTTTCAGCAAAAGCTGATGTCCCAGAAACCAAGTCCGAATATGGACGAAAAGCAGCTTGCGCAACTTAAAACACAGAAATTCATGATGTACGGAATGCCGATTTTCTTCGTGTTTATCTTCAAATCTCTCCCCGCAGGACTTGTCCTTTACTGGTTTACATATAATATACTTTCTGTGCTGGAGCAGCTTTCAATCCGTAAAAAGACCCAGTCGCTTTCACAGGAAATCATAGTAGATAAAAAGAAATAAATATAATATAGGGTGTGCTAGGCGGGAAGCCAGCGGTGTCCTGT
>CAYUTH010000291.1:0-2382 GCA_964447485.1 uncultured Candidatus Cloacimonadota bacterium
CAACGAATGCATATACTTCTGCTGAATCTCCAATCATTTCGAGATAGGGAAGGAGCTTTGCCAGAGTTTTCTTACCGATGCCTTTGATATTCGTCAGCTCGATGAGAGAAAAAAGTGTTCCCTGCTCGGTTTTATATTCGTATATCGCTTGTGCTTTTGCAGGTCCGATACCCGGCAATTCCGCAAGGGTTTCAATATCTGCAATATTGATGTTTATCATCATGGGCTCATGGGATTTTTCCACAACTTTTTTTATGCTGTCTTGAACTGTACTCGTGGAATCAGCATCGAGAATGGAGGAAATATTTTTCACATTTAGAACAACAAGCCCAATAATGAGGAATACAACAATAAAAATTATGATGTTGCGTTCGTCAGGGGTGAAATACTTATTAAATTTATTCATAGATCAGATGTGTCAGGACTGTGCCGACATCTTGCAAGCTTTCAATGCTGCATTTATCAGGTGTATCTGCGATAGTGTGCCAGTATGGATATTCCATATCAATAATATCTATCGCTTCGTAACCTGCTTCAAGAAAAGCATAATGATCATCATAAATATAATATGTTTTTTTCGATGAAAAGGATTGGATATCGTTTTTTCTGGCAATGTCCCAGACCTTTTTCACCAGCGCAGGAGATGAATTTTGTGAAAATGATTCAATCAGAATATCCAGGTCTGCATCTCCGATCATGTCGACCACGATTACGAACTCGGGTTCTTTTCCGGTATAGTGCTCGACAAAATATTGCGATCCAAGGCACCAGCTTTCATTGATCGAGTATGTTCCTGCATCTTCAGCATCAAAAAAGAGAAGGTCGATTCCGTAGACAGGCGGCTCGTTTGCCTGTAATATTGTCGCAAGTTCCATAAGCACAGCAACACCGGATGCGGCATCGTTCGCACCGATAATCGGTGTGTTATGATTGGAAATATCCTCATCTTTATCTGCCCAGGGACGCGTATCCCAGTGAGCTCCGATAAATATCCTTCTTGGTCTGTTCGGAAAGTATGATGCGATAATATTTGTATATTGATACTCCTTACCTCGAACGTCAGCTGAGAATTCCTGAGTGTGAACTGTTGCTCCGTGCGTACCAAAGAAATCAATAATATAGTCTTTGCATTGAGCGTGCCCTTCTGAGCCAGGATTCCTGGGACCGAAATCGCACTGTGCTTCTAGGTAGTGAAATGCTTTCTCTCCGTTGAATTGGGGAATAGTATTCGAGCATCCAAAAAGGAGCAAAGCGCATAACCATATCAAACCAATTATTTTCATAATATATTTTTGTAATATTTTCCTATGAATTCAACGAGAAATGGGACAGATTCGTTGTCAATTTTTCTATTGGTGAAAATCCCTCGAATTGATGATCTGAGTAAAATCTTCAGGAAGATCAGCCAGGGTCAAATTTCTCGGATAAACCCGTAGGGGATTGATATCGATGCCTCCGCGGCGGGTATATTTGCAGATCAAAGCAAGTTTTGAGGGTGCTAAAATATTCACCAGATCAAACAGGATTCTCTCACAGCATTCCTCGTGATATTCATTATGCAGTCTGTACGAGATAATATATTTGAGTAAGGATTCAGGCTGGATCGTTTTTTTATCCGTACAATAATACAAATATAATGAACCCCAGTCCGGCTGGTTTGTGAGAGGGCAGTTTGATTTAAGAAGGTGTGAGCAAAAATAGTAATCCTGATTCCTTGAAGTATCGGTCTGCAAAAGAGTGGGATTCGGCTTGTACTCTGATATTTCATCGATTTCGAGTTCATCTATACAGAAAAAATTCGAGCTGTCAGTAAAAATATTCGAGAAAGATGCATTCGTTTCATAAGAGACCTGTACGCTTTTCGCACCGAGGATTTTTTCAAGATCATTTTTAATCAAAAAGAGTACTTCTTCAAGCGAAGGAAAGTATCTCATGGAATAGGAATTCAAATACAGCTTCAAAGATTTACTTTCGACTATTGCAGGGGAATCTGCTTCATATTCGATCGTAAGTATTCCCGCTGCTGGCTTTCCATTAGGTAGTAAAAATGAGAATTCATAAGCATTCCAGATATCTGAGCCATGAAAAGGAACTGGCTCTTTCCACCCGATAGCATTTCTCCCTTTTGAGCGTGGTATCGGTGTGAGAATATTCGCCTGTTGATTTAAAAATTCTTTGTTCATTTTATATCCTCATATCAAAAGAATGAAAAATTGACCTGTCAGATATTCTTACAATTTTACCATAAAAATATTTCAGTGTCAAAATGCTTCTCCTGTCGAGATAGAAAAATTCCAGTCCTCTTCACCGAATCCGATATCAATACGCAGGTTAAGCCGATCTTCCATGAAGAATGAATAGCGTAATCCAAAGCCGAGGTCC
>CAYUTH010000292.1:0-2380 GCA_964447485.1 uncultured Candidatus Cloacimonadota bacterium
TTGCTGCAATCTCTGTCGGATTGAGCACAATAGCAGTATAGAAGTAGGCAAAGAACACGATCATAATTACGTAGAGTGTCGTATGCAGAAATGCGCCGGGAGAAAGCCAGCTTGAGAGCGTGTGCATGAAATCACTATTCTTAAAAAACGTCGTGATCGTTTGCGGGAACATGAGCACGGATTGCGCAAAAATGATCGGGATAACACCAGCGGAGTTTACTTTGAGTGGAATATGAGTCGCTTGTCCGCCATAGATCTTCCTGCCTATGACGCGCTTTGCATATTGCACAGGGATCTTTCTGGTCGCTTCTGTGATAAGAATAACCGCAGCAGTGATCAGAACCATAAATACGATAACTCCAATAGCAAGTATAATAGAAAGAGTGCCTGTTGTAACCATCTTGAACATGTTTATAAACCCGTTTGGATACCGGGCAATAATACCAATGAAGATGATGAGCGAAATACCGTTTCCAATGCCTCTTTCTGTTATCTGTTCACCTAGCCACATGATAAGGATCGTACCAGTCACAAGCGTGAGTATGGTTACGAATTTGAACATCAAGCCTGGAAAGGGAACAGCTGCTACACCGGAAGGAGCTGTAATGCTCTCAAGGAACGTCGTTATCCAGAATGCATTGAAAATACCGATTACGAGAGTTCCGTAACGAGTATACTGGGTAATTTTTTTCTGCCCTTCGGGTCCTTCTTTTTTAAGCTTTTCAAAAAAAGGAATTACTCCGCCGAGTAGCTGCATCACAATTGAAGCGGTAATGTACGGCATGATACCCAGGGCAAAGATTGTTGCCTTGCTCAGGTTTCCGCCCACAAAGAGGTCGATCATACCGAAAATGGTATTACCCTGCGTTGCAAAAAATTCTCCAAGCGCTGCAGTATTTATCCCCGGAGTGGGAATATGGCTGCCCAGCCGATAAACAATAAGAATTCCAAGAGTAAAGAGAACTTTCTTCTTGAGTTCAGGTACTTTAAAGACGTTAAATAGTGATTTTAGCACTATACAACCTCGGCTTTTCCGCCAACTTTCTGGATGATTTCAAGTGCAGATTTACTAAAACTGTTGGCTTTGATTACTTTCTTTTTATCAAATTTATTTTCCTTGTTTGCCAGAACTTTCACCATTTGAACTTTGTGATTTTGTATCTCTATCAAGCCATGTTTTTCCATAAGCTCAATATCAATAATACTTTCTTCAAGATCGGCAAGTGCATTCAAGGAGATTATTCTATATTTCTTTGAAAATTTGCTATTATTAAAACCCTTGATCGGCAATCTGCGATGAATAGGCATCTGCCCGCCTTCAAACCAATTAGGAATGCTGGCGCCGCTTCTGCACTTCTGCCCATTCATACCGTGACCGCTCGTTTTGCCTTTTCCGGAGCCGTCACCTTTGCCAAGGCGGGTTTTCTTTTTACGAGAATTTCGAGGAGGTTTGAGTTCATTCAATTTCATTTGGAACCTCTTCCTTTGATTTCTTCCACTTCCACGAGGTGTTGGACAGTTTTGATCATTCCCAAGATTGGAGGTGTGTCTTTCTGAATTACAGAATGATGGAGCTTGCGAAGTCCTAATGCCTCAACAGTCTTTCTGGTATTGGGCTTCTGTCCGATCGGGCTTCTTACTAATGTAATTTTAAGTTTCATTTCTTGATCAACCTTTATTTATGATACCAGTTCTGCGATAGTTTTGCCACGCAGTTTTGCCACTTCCTCGTGAGACCGAAGAGCTTGAAGAGCACGAACTGTGGCTTTCACCATATTGTGCTTTGTACTTGATCCCAGTGATTTGGTCAGGACATTTTCCACACCTGCAGCTTCAAGAATTGCACGGATTGGTCCGCCGGCGATAACGCCTGTACCGGGTGCGGCTGGCTTGAGAAGAACTTTACTACCTCTGAATTTACCAACGATCATGTGCGGTATCGTACCATTACGGATCGGGAAACCGAACAGGGATTTTCTTGCTTTATCCTTCGCTTTATTAATAGCGGGAATAACTTCATTGGCTTTTCCCATTCCGACGCCGACTTTCCCATTCTTATCACCAACAACAACTGTGGCATTAAAGCTGAAGTGTCGTCCACCTTTTATAACTTTGGAAACACGATTGGTATCAACGACTTGCTCGTATATTAATTCATTTTCGTCACGTTTTCTTTCACGTTCCATTTAAATACTCCTAGAATTCCAGACCGGCTTTGCGAGCACCTTCTGCAAGGGCTTTTACACGACCGTGGTACTTGAAACCATTTCTGTCAAAACATACTTTTTTTATCTTTTTCTTAAGACATTATTGCGCGAAGAGTTAACCTATAAGACCCGCTTTTACTACAGGTTTTATATCATCTTTTGCCTTTTCTTTA
>CAYUTH010000293.1:0-2330 GCA_964447485.1 uncultured Candidatus Cloacimonadota bacterium
ACGAGATTCTGGGAGACCAGGGGCTTGATAAATCTCAACTGAGAGAGGTAACAACATCCATCTTCATTGCTCAGAGTCAGCGCGGAATTGTCAGGCCTATGACCTTGAATGGCTTTACTGAATCAATACTTAAAGCAGTGTCTGAGGTTAAAGATCGTGGTTTACAAGAGATGGTTTATAAAAGCATTACCGAAACAATTAAAATCCATAAGAAAGGAGGCTGAAAGATGCCACTTTACGAGTTCCGTTGCACCTATTGCGACAATGTCTTTGAAAGGATCCAAGCGTATCATTCGGACTGGCCCGTGTGCCCGGTATGCGGATCGGAAACCCAACGTATCATGTCACCATCTTCTGCAAGATTCAAGGGATCCGGTTTTCATTGTAATGACTACACCAGTCATGGCCGGGTACGACATCATCACAAGAGTAAACTTTGAAGCAGAAATATCCTTGGCCGGCATCGCGTCTGGATGATAAGGATATGGAGAAATTGTATCATATAAGGAAAACTACTGGTAAACCGATGACCATATTAATTAAGGAGGCGATTAATAAAGTATATAAAAAAAGAAGAGTTTAGGACTCTTCTTTTTAGCTTTGAAAAAAAATAGATATTAGATTTGATCGTCCGACAGTAATTCGACTTCTTTGACTAATTTAGATGGAAGCGTATCTAGTGATTTTGATAATTTGAATATTGTATCAAGTGTCGGCCGTCGTTTTCCCCGTTCCAGTAAACTGATAAATGTCCGGTCAAGATTGCAGCCAAAGGCGAGTTTTTCTTGCGAAATACCCACTTTAATTCTGTTTTTTTTAAGTACGATTCCAAATGCCTGTTTGATTTCCATGATAATAAAATCCTTGACTAATCGTACAAAGAATGTTACTATTAGTCTACGGACTATAGTCTACATAAATGCTTTTTATTACAATAATTAGTTAATGTCAGGAGTATGATTATGGAAGATGAAAAAAGAATGGAAAATTTTAAAAGCAGAATAAATGAAATCTTAAAATACCTTATTGAGAATGTAATTCCAGAATTACCTAAAAAGATTCGTATCATGGTGGAATCAGAACTGGAAAAAATGAGGGAACTAATTATGGAAGCAAGGGCGCCAAGATTTGCCATTGTAGGCCGGTGTAAATCAGGAAAGTCCAGTTTGATAAATGCAATATATGGAAATGAAGTAGCAAAGGTCGGTTCTGTAAAAAGCATGACAGGTTTGGGTAAATGGTATGAATACGAAGATAAAAAAGGCAAAATATCAATTTTAGATACGAGAGGACTTGGTGAAGGATCTACTCCAAAAGAAAAATTTAAAAAAGAATCGGTAAAAGAAGAGATTTATTCATCAATTGATAAAAAATGTCCGGATGTACTTTTATTTTTATGTAAAGCAAAAGCAGTAGATTCTCGTATTGATGAAGATATTGAAAATTTTTATGAGATAAAATCATACATTCAGAAAAAACATAATTATAATCCCCCAATAGTGGGAATAATAACTCAGGTGGATGAACTTGATCCAGTTGATGTTGTTAATCCGCCTTATGAGGATTCTGAAAAGCAAAAAAATATCACTACTGCTAAAAAAGCATTAGAAAAGAAATTAAATGCGAAATTCGAAGATGTTGTTGAGGTAATTCCAACCAGTGCTTATTTACGTTTTAGTAATAAAGAGATTGTGTATGATCGTAGATGGAATATTGATACGCTCATTGAATATCTGATAGAAAGAGTGCCGATTAGCGCTCAAATAGAATTGGCCAGAATTACAAAAGTCAAATCAGTACAGAAAAAGATTGCAAACGTTCTAATTGGAAGTGCAGCCGCGATCACTGGAGGCGTTGGTGTACAACCGATTCCTGTTGCAGATTTACCAATTATTACCAGTATTCAAATTGGGATGATAATTGGGATTGGATATATCTCTGGAAGGACAATGAACAAGAGGAGTGCCGCTGAATTTATGTCCTCGATGGGCTTAAATGTTGGTGTGGCCTTTATGTTCAGAGAATTGGCTCGGGCACTTGTCAGACTGATTCCAATAGCAGGAGGATTTGTTTCGGGTGCTGTTGCAGCTGCATCTACCTGGAGTATCGGTAAAGCTGCTATTGTATATTTTATTGATAAAAAGAGTCCGGAAGAAGCAAAAAAAATATTTGAAAGTGAAAAGGAAAAGAGGCAAAAGAATAACTAAGAAGAGGTTGTGAAAAAATAATTATAGAACTCGAGAGAAAAAATGAAACACAACAAATTAATTCAATTTAACAAATTCACATTTGCTTTGTTACAAATCATCGGTAAGTGGACAGAAGGAGAG
>CAYUTH010000294.1:0-2324 GCA_964447485.1 uncultured Candidatus Cloacimonadota bacterium
TAAAATAAATCAATTAAAGAAGGACTTTAAGGGCGGTACTGTAAAGAAACTTTTAAGCTAAGTTTTTGTGTGTGCCCGGAGACTTTATGAAGACAATAAGTGAATTTATTGAAGAATTAAAACAGCGCGGGGACGAGAGAGGTTTCATCACCTATGATGAGATCAATCAGTTGCTTCCCGATAACCCGATTTTTTTAGATAAAATTGATGATATTTTTAATGAACTAAAGGACGCCGGACTCGAAATTCTTGATGAAACCATGAAGGGGGACATCCGCAAAAGAAAGCGTACCCCGAAACCTAAAAAAGCTTCTGTTAAAATAAGTTTTTACGACGATCCTGTCCGAATGTATCTGAAGGATATGGGAAAAGTGCCCCTGCTCACCCCTGAAGATGAAGCTCATATTTCAAAAAGGATAGAGGACGCACAAACTACCATCAATAAAATGACACTTAATTGTGGGAGCAGTCTCCGTGAATTTCAAAATGTGATCAAGCGTTACCGCGAAGGCAAGATCAAAATAGATCAGATCTTGAAGATTGAATTCGGCAGCTGGTTTGATAAAGAAAATAACGAGCGCCTTATACGGCTGCTTGATGAACAAACAAAAAAATCACTTGATTACTCTGATGAGATCGAGAAGATCATCAATAAAAAACCCTCTAAGCGATTCAGTAAAACTCAAACCGTTGGCGAGAAGATAAAAGAGAACCGCGATCAGATCATGGCGCTTTTTGAGGAGATGTGCTTCACGGATATGATGATACAGCGCCTTATTTACAGGATCAGCAGCTTGCTTGGCCGTATTAATGTCAGCCTCAACCGCATAAGTGCCGTGAGTAACATTAAGGGCTTTAGTACTGCAAAGATTTGTACTCTGGGTAGAAAAGCAGAAAAAGGAAAACAGGATTTTAACGAAGTCGCAGAATTTACCGGACTCGATCCCCATATCTTTATGGACGCTCTTCGAAAAATTAAGAACAACCGCCGCAAGATCCGCAGGGTAGAACTCGAAACCCGCATGACTGCCGATGAGCTCAAGCGTCTTATGGAGGACATCCGTAAGGCACAGGACGAAAAAGAGCATGCAAAAAATGATATTATAAAAGCCAATGTCCGCCTAGTGATCAGCATTGCAAAAAAATATAACAATCGTGGACTTAGCTTCCTCGATCTTATCCAGGAAGGAAATATCGGGCTTATTCGTGCCGTAGAAAAATACGACTACCACAAGGGATATAAATTTTCAACGTATGCCACGTGGTGGATCAGGCAGACTATCACAAAAGGGATCGCTGACCAATCCCGGACTATTCGTGTACCCGTTCATATGGCAGAGGCGATCAACAAGGTGAATCGTGCTCACAACAAGCTGGTACAGGCACTCGGTCGCGAGCCCTATCCGGAGGAAATCGCACAGGAGCTTGACCTTCCGGTAGAAAAAGTAAAAAGTATTATAAATGTCGCAAAGCGCCCTGTCTCGCTTGATAAGCCGGTTGGTGATGAAGACGGAGACACCACGCTCAGCGATTTCATCGAAGATGACAATATGATCTCCCCGGAGAAGATTGCAGAGAGGACGCTGCTCAGAAAGCAGGTCGAGGCAGTGCTTTCTACGCTCACCAAGCGGGAGCGCCGTGTGATAAAACTGCGATTCGGCATTGGCGACCAGACTCCTCGTACCCTCGAAGAGGTCGGACACATCTTTGATATTACCCGAGAGCGTGTCCGCCAGATCGAGGAAAAAGCAAAAGAAAAACTCCGTCATCACAGCAGGGCAAACATTCTCAAGAAGTATATGGATACTTTTGAGGAATTTAATAGATAAAAACTTAATACCCCAAAGATACATAAAACCCCGAACTGCAATAGTCCGGGGTTTTGTTATTATTAGGAGAAATGGGATTTTATTTAAAGACGACAAACCTTTTTACATCATAGGAGTTGCTTGTTTGAAGCATGTGAATAGGGAAAAAGAAAAAAGCGGGGGTCATAACATTTCATCCGGAACATACTTCGTTCGTCTGAAAAATGATGAACAGGAACTGGTTAGAAAAATCACCGTTCTTAAGTAAAATCGGCCTTGGTTTGTTGTGCTATATATGGTGGTATCATATTTTTGGACAGAGCAATAAGTGTAACTTTAGATGGTCTAAATGGAAACAGAGTTATCAGATATTAGGAGACAAAGATGCAGAAACGGAACAGGTATAGTGGAATATATAAGGCCAGAGTTGCGTTAGAAGCGATACGAGGTGATAAGACATTAGCAGAGTTATCCGAGCAGTATCAGATACATCCGAGCCAGATCGTGAACTGGAAG
>CAYUTH010000295.1:0-2318 GCA_964447485.1 uncultured Candidatus Cloacimonadota bacterium
CTGCGAGAATATCCATTATAATGACATCGAATTTCCTGCCCCCAATGACCTTTGCTTCACGGAAGGCACCGGCTTTTTTAAAACCGACCTGTTCATAAAGTTTCATCGCAGCAGGGTTGTACTCAAAAACCTGCAAGTATATCTCATGAAGGTTCAGTATATTGAAGCCGAAATCCAGGATCAGGCGTGTCGCATCTTTTCCAAAGCCCTTTCCCCAATTGGATTTATCACCGATGAAAATGCCGAACTCTGCTCTGCCGTCGATAAAGTTCAAATTATGTAGACCGCAGTTGCCGATAAGGGCATCATTTTCCTTGTCGATAATACCGAAAACATATTCATTTTTGTCGATCATCTGCTGAAGAATTTTCTCTTCTTTTGGTAGACTGAGCTGCATTGTATAGATTCCCAGGCTTATGCCCACTTCGATATCGCTCAACCACTCTGAATATTTATCAGCATCCTCGATATTGATAGGCGAAAGATAACATTTTTTTCCAATAAGTTTTTTATAATATTTCATTATTCACTCTTTTGCATTGCTTTCTGTATCTTTGACCAATCATCCTTCAGTGTGACAGTTCTGTTAAAGACAAGTTTATCCTCAGAAGAATATTTGGTGTCTCCACAGAAATATCCCTTGCGTTCAAACTGGACTCTCTCTCCCGGTTTTACATGTGCAAGAGCAGGTTCGAGCTTGCAGTCTGCAAGAATCTCCAGTGAGTCCGGATTAATGTTTGAAGTGAAATCCTTGCCTTCTTCTGTATTGTCAGGATTTTCATTGAGAAAGAGCTTTTCATAGAGACGCACTTCCGAAGTGAGCGCGTGTTTTGCGGAAACCCAATGGAGCGTTGCTTTCACTTTTCTTCCATCCGGTGCAGAACCACCTTTGGTTGCCGGATCATAGGTGCAATGCAGCTCGGTAACATTGCCTTCATCGTCTTTTACGATACTGTTGCATTTCAGGAAGTAGGCATAGCGAAGCCGCACCTCGCGTCCGGGTGCAAGTCGATAAAACTTTTTGGGAGGATCTTCCATGAAATCTTCTTGCTCAATGTACAGCTCTTTTGAAAAGGGCACTTTTCTCGTTCCTGCTGATTCATCCTCGGGATTGTTTACTGCTTCCAGTTCCTCAACCTGGTCTTCGGGGTAATTATCAATGATGACCTTGAGGGGTTTGAGCACAGCCATATAACGGCTTGCGGTTTTATTGAGCTCTTCACGGATGCAGTGCTCGAGCAGTGCATAATCAACGAGATTATCACTCTTTGCCATGCCGATCCTGTCCAAAAAATCCCAGATCGATTCCGGCGTATAACCGCGCCTTCGTAAGCCGGAGATCGTTGGCATTCTCGGGTCATCCCAGCCATCGACATATCCTTCTTCGACGAGCATAATGAGCTTTCTTTTACTCATTATTGTGTAGGAGAGATTGAGCCGCGCAAACTCTATCTGCTGAGGATGAAAGATCTCAAGCTCTTCCAGGAACCAATTATAGAGCGGACGATGATTTTCAAATTCAAGAGAGCAAAGCGAGTGGGTGATCCTTTCGATGGAATCTGATTCTCCGTGTGTGAAATCATAGGTCGGATAGATGCACCACTCGTCTCCGGTTCGATGATGGGTTTTGTACATGATGCGGTACATCACTGGGTCACGCATATTCATATTGGGATGTGCCATGTCGATCTTGGCACGAAGGGTCTTTTCACCCTCTACGAACTCACCGTTTTTCATTCGCTCGAAAAGCTCGAGATTTTCTTCTATAGAGCGGTCATGGAAAGGACTGTTCTTGCCGGGTTCGGTAAGCGTTCCACGATATTCCCGTATTTCTTCTGCGCTCAAATCATCCACATATGCTTTTCCCTTTTTGATGAGCTTCAAGGCATAATCATAGAGGATCGGGAAATAATCCGAAGCATGGAACAGCCGGTCTTCCCAATTGGTGCCGAGCCATTTCATATCTGTGAGAATTGCATCGACGTATTTGGTTTCCTCTTTTATGGGATTTGTGTCATCAAAGCGCAGGTTGAATTTACCTCCATACTGCACGGCGATGCCATAATTCAGACAGATCGCTTTTGCGTGCCCGATATGTAGAAATCCATTGGGCTCCGGCGGGAATCGGGTGTGTGCTTCGCCCTTGTGTTTCTTGTTTTTTATATCTTCTTCGATGATCTGCCGGATGAAATCTTTCGATCCGGACTCTTCATTTTTTGTCAGGATCGCTAATATCTTTTTATCGTCCATTATGCTCCTATGAATCACACATTCAATACGCTTTTCAGGCGTGCAATTGCTTCTTTTGTTCCGAGAAT
>CAYUTH010000296.1:0-2316 GCA_964447485.1 uncultured Candidatus Cloacimonadota bacterium
CTGGAAGAGGATTTCTGCTACGGCTGTACAAATCCTGAAGCTATAAATTACAATCCTAGCGCAACAATAGATGACGGTAGTTGCGAAAACCCTGCTCCTGAAATAGTTGTAAGTATTTCACTTGATTCAGGTGATTGTAATTCTTGTAATAGTGGGAACCCTGGAGGCGAAGGAATAATGGCAGTGTGTTATAGTTGTTATCAAATAGTTTTAGATTATTTAGTTGAGAATATTGGAACAGCCAACGCCTACAATATACAAGTACGATTTAAGGTTAATTATGAACCATTTACAAATTATCAACACAGTCAAACAAGCTGGTATTCTGATATTATAAACGTGGCTTTTTCTCTGGGCCCAGGTGATAGTATTTCAGGTTCAATTGTAGCCGTAGATTACTCATATTATAATGGAACAATTTTGACTACTTATAATAATGTGCGGGTTTATTTGAATCATTTAGGATTCTCTGATTAAATCAATATCTCCCATAACCCACCCAAGGGGAGTTCTACCCTTAATACAGCCCTGTGGGAAGACATTTTTGGTCAAACTGCTGATCAAATAGCACCGCATGGTGAAAGCAATCATGTGGCCAGTTTACCGCATACCGGCTCACATAAAAGGGCTGGCATTCTCCAATGCTGGCCCTAAGATTTCCAGGGAAATATTGAACACAAAACTGGCGCCAACGGGGCAAACCGGAGACTGGATATATAATACCCGGAATGTAGAAAGTATAACACCTGTTGCGTCCAAACAAACACTCTCTTATATTAAACTTTGAAAAGTGCGGAATGCTTTGAAAACACATACCTGAGAAGATGAACTTGATCCCGAAATTATTTGTTGAGCTGTTTAGGCAGTAGGAAGCCAGGAGATAATTCTGTGTTTAAACGGAAGATATTGGTAATTATTTTTTATTTAGGTTTTTATGAGCGAAAAGAATAGTTCTTTGAGAGAAAAGATTCAATTCTACCTGATAGATTGCAAGACAATACCAGGAAAGCTGATTGACATATTCATCATATTCCTGAACCTGTTAGTGTGCCTGGTTTTTGTACTGGAAACTTATAATATTTCAGAAGGCATGAGATCTGTCTTGTGGAAAGTAGAAGTAGTGACTGTCTTCATATTCATAGTTGAATACCTGGCTCGACTATATGGAGCAAGGCAAAGAAGAAAATTCATATTTAACATCTACAGCCTTATAGACTTGATCGCAATATTACCAACACTGATACTGATGTTTTTACCGGCCTCAAACGTAAACTTGAGCTTTGTAAGGGTTCTTAGGGTTTTGAAAGTTTTAAGGATATTCAGGTTCTTAAGATTTACAGAGACGCCTGATTTCTTCTTTGGGAAGATAACAATACACCTACTGAAAGTTGTCAGGCTCCTTTTAACATTGTTGATGATATTCTTCATTAGCTCGGGATTCTTCTGGACTGTTGAAAATCCGGTAAACCATAATGTGCAGAATTTTGGGGATGCGTTCTACTTCACAGTCATCGCTTTGACAACCGTAGGCTTTGGAGACATAACTCCACTTTCAGATGCAGGCAAATGGGTTACGGTCCTGATGATACTGTCAGGCGTAGTTCTGATACCCTGGCAGGCAGGAAGCATAGTCAAGGAATGGACTAAGATTTCAAATAAGAAAAGAGTTATATGCCCGAACTGCGGCTTAAGATATCATGACAAGGATGCCAGCCACTGCAAGTCTTGTGGACATGTTATATATCAGGAGTACGATGGTAACTGAATTTCAGGAAGGGATGAGCTTTCTCCTGTTCACTGGTACAATACCAATGCTAGTATAACCATTGGAAAACATCATCCCAAAAACTCACCACATTTCATATAAAATTTTGTTCTTTTCGGATATATTTCAGGTGAAACTGGCTATATTAGGAATATTATATAGAAAAACATTGGTGCTCGTGCGGCGTGATTATTGACACCTGTTGCAATCAATCAAACACTCTCTTATATTCTAATATGAAAAGTGCCAATTTTTTTGACGACATGCACAAATTTGGAAGATGAAGAACAGGTTTTTAATTTATAAGATTCAGGAGTGTGAAATGAAAAATTTGATAATATCAGTACTGCTGGTCTCATTATTAATATGCTTTAGTGGGCAGGTATTGAACGGGCAGGGATTCAATGGTGATATGCTCAACGAAGCACCCTTACATTATATTCCGGGTGACATGACCTATGAAGAATACAAGGATATGAACCGGCGTGTTAGCGTAGGACTTATGTTGTCGGCGATCCCTGTTCCGGGATTGATCCACAGCTACGCCGGTG
>CAYUTH010000297.1:0-2301 GCA_964447485.1 uncultured Candidatus Cloacimonadota bacterium
GGAAGAAATAGGTTATTAATTTCTCCATTGGAGTCAAGCCGTCAATACTTTTATGGGGCTTGACTAAATTATAATAATTTATGAACCTCTTCAATTCATTTTTTCTATGAGCTGATGATTTAAATTCTGTCTTATCATGCCACATCTCCATTAGTGTTCGAATGACTCTCTCTGCCTTCCCATTTGTTTGAGGTCTTCGTACCTTCGTGAATCGCTGAGCTATCTTATTTTTTTCACATGCCCTCATAAAAGCATGTGAAAAAACATTACCCTTGTATTCTTTTCCATTATCTGTATAGTAACACTCAATCGTATAAGCACATTCATCTACAACCTGATCAAGAAAGTTCTTTGCAGAATACTGAGTCTTGTCCGGTAGTATTGCAGCAAACAGTTCTCGGGAATAATCGTCTATTGCGATAAATAGGTATTCCCGTCTATCAAATGTACTTTGACCTTTCAAAAGAGGGAGACGTTTTGTGTCACCGTGGATCATCTCACCGGGATATAATTTATTATAACGCTTCGCCTGTCTCTTTAGCTGTTCTTCTATTGCTTTCTCTACCTTGGCTAATCGCCTGATCCCATACTTTAAACAGCGAAATCGATGGTTACCACTTCTGTGAACAGTAAAATCCCGCATGCGACCTCTATGTAATATCTTATAAATAGTCGGACGACTTACATGATACTCTCTCGACAAATCGCTCACTCGCTTTTTCTCGTCTATATAAAGACGATATATCTCCTTACGTTGTAACGGAGTTAACCGCGTATGCTTATGCAAAACCATAGAACTTTCTCCTTTTTTCTGCATCCTATGATCATCCATAAATCTGTAAACAACGCTAAGTTTTCTTACAAATTATTTATTTAAGTTTTGACAGTTCAATAGAATCCTACGAAAAAATGTAACGTATGAAAAAAGTAAATTTTTGGAAAATATTGTTTATCGTAACCTGCGTATGCCTGTTTTTTACAGGACTTATAGCCGGTCTGATCTATCATTATAGTCTCGAGCTTCCTCCTATCTCACAACTCGAAGAATACGAACTAATGAATGGCACGAAGGTGTTTGATAAAGATGGCAATCTTGTGAAAATTTTTGCAAGCGAGCACCGCAGAAGTGTACCCCTCTCCGAAATTTCCGACACACTTATCAATGCATTTATTGCGATAGAAGATGAAAATTTCTATGATCACATGGGCGTCGATTTCGCCTCGATCCTGCGTGCATTTCTTGCAAATTTTTCGACTGGCAGTATTCGGCAGGGAGCAAGTACTATTACCCAGCAGCTTGCCCGTGATATGTTCCTGACGCTTGAGCAATCCATGGATAGGAAGGTCAAAGAAGCGCTTCTCAGTTTTAAGATCGAGCGAACCTTTTCGAAGGACCAGATACTGGAAATGTATTTGAATAAAACCTATCTTGGCGGTGGTAACTACGGAGTGGAATCTGCAGCACAGAACTATTTTGGGAAATCATCAAAAGATCTTACCCTCGCAGAATGTGCACTTCTGGCACGAATACCGCAAGCGCCCACTTATCTCAATCCGCGGCTTCATTATGATGAAGTGGTTCGGAGAAGCAAATTTGTCCTTGCACAAATGTATGAGCTGGGTTACATAGATGAAACTGCGTACTATCAAGCATATTATGATACTGTTGAAATAAAGACCAGAAAAAAAGCCAAGCAACCGGCAGATTATTTTTATGAATATGTCCGCAAATATATCGAGCAGAAATACGGCACGTCAATACTTTACAATGGCGGTTTGCAGGTATATACTACTCTCGATCTTGATCTGACCAATTATGCTGATTCTGTGCTTAACAATCACTTGGTTGAGTTTGAAAACAAGCTGAATTACGATGTGAAATATGAAGAATTTCCCGCAGATACTTTTGATATTGATACGAAATATGTGCAAGGTGGCGTGTATGCGATAGAACCTAATACAGGATATGTCCGCGCAATGATAGGTGGAAGAAATTTCAATCATAGCAAGTTCAACAGGGTACTGCAGGCGCGGCGGCAACCCGGATCAGCTTTCAAGCCCTTTATATATACTGCTGCTGTCGCAAACGGCTACACTGCCGCCACGATGATTAACGACCTTCCGCTTGTATTTCTGGAGAATGATACGACACAATGGACGCCGCCGAACTATTCCGATAAATTCTACGGTTTGACCAGACTGCGGATTGCACTCAAGCATTCAAGAAATATTCCCGTGATCCAAATATTTATGCATCTGACTCCTTATGAAGTGATAAAATATGCGGAACGCCTTGGTATT
>CAYUTH010000298.1:0-2290 GCA_964447485.1 uncultured Candidatus Cloacimonadota bacterium
TTAATGACACTCCCTCTTCATTCCACACACCATCGTTATTCGAGCCCTTTACTTTAAAAATATAGTTTTTAGGAGAGAGATGGGTGTATGTTACAAAGCGTCTATTTCCGACATAATTCCAGTCTTTTTCAAGTCCTTGCATCATATAAGCATAATCGTTCTTTTCTGGAGAAACATAGTTCAATGCTGCAAATTCGAAAGAAAAAACATAATCTTTGTAAGAAAGCTCAATTTCTTCGGCTTCTGTGATGGACTTTTTCAGGATTGAGCGCCCGTCTGCTCCTGCTCCTATAGGAACAGATTTATTGGACACTTGGAAATCTGTAATCACAACCGGAGGAATGTGAGGATTATCTCTGATGAGGTTTGGGTAAAATGCATTAAATCCATTCACTCCACCAAAAAACATCTCTCCTTTTTCACTTTTATGATAGGCTCCTGAATTAAACTCGTTACTCTGTAACCCATCATTTACATCATAATTTCTAAAAGTTTCAGTCTGAAGGTTAAACTTAGATAATCCTTTATTTGTGCTTATCCAAAGATTGCCTTTGTTATCTTCCAGTATCCCATAAATAACATTATTCGGAAGCCCATCCTTTTCTATGTAATACGTAAATTTTCCTTTTTCTCGGTCAAATCGATTGAGTCCTCCACCATAAGTCCCAAGCCAGAGCGTTCCAGCTCTATCTTCATAGATTGAAAGGACACGATCATTACTCAAGCTATAAGGATTATTTGCGTCGCGCTTATAATGTGCAAATTGTTCCTTCTCCCTATCAAATTTATTCAATCCGCCGCCAGTCCCAATCCATAAAACACCTGCTCTATCTTCATAGATAGAAACGACACGATCATTACTCAAGCTGTAAGGATTATTTGGCTCGTGTCTGTAGCTCTTAAATTGCTCTTTTTCTCTATCAAACTTATTCAATCCCCCGAAAGTTCCAATCCAGAGCACACCAGCTCTATCTTCATAAATTTTCCTTACATAATTATGACTCAAGCTGTCAGGATTATCGGGTTCGTGTCTGAAATGCGTAAATTCTTCTTTTTCTGGATCAAATTTATTCAATCCATCATAAGTTCCAATCCAGACCATACCATTCTTGTCTTCATAAATTGATCTGACATTATCATTGCTCAAGGTGTTGGAATTATGAGGGTTATGTCTGTAATGTGTAAATTGTTCTCTTTCTCGATCAAATTTATTTAATCCTTCATCAGTTCCAATCCAAAGCATACCAGCTCTGTCTTCATAAATTGATCTGACATTATCATTACTTAAGCTGTTAGAATTATGAGGGTTATGTCTGTAATGTGTAAATTGTTCCTTTTCTCGATCAAATTTATTCAATCCTTCATCAGTTCCAATCCAAAGTGCTCCTGTTTCATCTTCACAGATTGAGTTGACAGAATTATGACTTAAACTATTAGAATTACTAGGATCGTGTTTGTAATGTGTAAATTGTTCCTTTTCTCGATCAAATTTATTGATCCCTCCGTCGTAAGTTCCAATCCAAAGTACACCTGATCTATCTTCATAGATTGACAATATATAGCTATCAGAGAGCGAGGTTGAATCAAGCCTGTCGTTCTTATAGATAATGAAGCTATATCCGTCAAACTTATTCAATCCATCTTCTGTGCCAAACCACATAAATCCCTTATGATCCTGGAGAATACAACTTACCGTATTTTGAGAGAGTTCCTGTTCAATTGAAATATTCTTAAATTTAATATCATGCCCTTGGCCAAACACGATTGCCGAGAGATTCAGCCATATTAGTATAAATAAGACAATTATCTTGAATGATAAAGTTCTGGGGTTTATTTTAAAGCTCATAGTCATACAACACATTTCAAGATAATTTTCTATTTATTCATTCGTTATCTTATACTTGCTTTCAAATTTATTCAATCACCTATAGAGATGAATTTGGAGGTGATATATGTTATTTTCAAAAGGGGGTCGGGCCATGCTAACTTATAGATATCATGAAAGATACCCCATAATAAGGGCTGATATTTTGCCTTAAAAGCTCCTTTTTGGGCCCCATAAAAGCACTTTAAGACGAAAACTACAAAAATAACATCTGATCTGCTTAAACGTACATTTTCGCCGCCAGGTATCCATTATTGCAATGATCTTGCCACCAAAACCCAAACTTGGTCAGGTCCCAAATCAATAAGCGGAGGGTTATACGGTAGTCTCATGAATAAGCTCTTATCAAGGATTTTGTAAGGGAATAATTCGTCGTTGAATGTCATTCCAGATTTTTCGTTTCAT
>CAYUTH010000299.1:0-2251 GCA_964447485.1 uncultured Candidatus Cloacimonadota bacterium
ATGGCTGCAAAAGCAGTCGGTATTTCTTTTGAAGAATTAATAAGAAAATTAGTAGAAAGAGATCTTAAATGATCTCATCTCTCACTCTGGGAAACAGAAAAGAAGAAACCACGAATTAACACGAAATGACACGAACGAAAAATTTGATTATAAATTTTGACTTTATTAATCAAACAAAATACAAGTTTTTATAGAGTGATGAAATTATGAAGCTACGTTACTTGAATCATAGAAAGAGGTAGACAAAGGTATAAAAATGAAAAAAATTAAATTTAGATTCGTTTTGATCTTTTCAATTTTTGTGTTTGTCGCGGTCATTCTTCTGTCCATGACGCGAATTTATAAAAATCTTGAACTCATCTGGATAGATACGAACTTCAACCTTCGGGGACCACTCGAAGTGTCCCAGGATATTGTTATTCTTGATGTTTCTGACGAAGCTTTCGAGGAACTTGGCAGGTATCCGTTTCCGCGGAGTTATTTTGCGCATCTAATAGAAAATCTCAACAAGGCAGGAGCTGCGGTTATCATATTTGATATTGAGTTCACAGAGCCGACGCTTGCAAAAGAGGATGTCGATCTGGGAGTGACAGCAGCAGAATATGGAAATGTTATTTTTGCTGGAAAGCTCAGTGAAATGCGGAAGACCGGATCTGTAACACTCAGAATTGTGCCGCCTATCAATGAAATTACAGATAGAGATTTGCAATGGGGACTTGTCGGTATATCTCAGGACCAGGACGGATTTGTGCGAAAATATACACTTTTCTCAACCTTTTCTGATGAACCTTACTACACAATTGGGGTGAAGGGGCTGCAAATGCTTCTTGCTCAAAAACGAGGTGAAGAACCGGAGATCTTTAATTCTCATGAAAATTTTATACTCGGATCATACGTTATTCCGAAATATTCCGGCAATACGGTCATTATCAATTATTATGGACCCGCAAACACCTTCCCGTATTATCATATTGATACGGTACTGGATGACAGCACGTTCCAGGTTCGCAGTGAGCAGGCATTTGGATTGGATTTCAATACGTTTGAGAATTATCTGGATACAGGCACTTTTAAGGATAAGATAGTGCTGGTAGGCGCTTCAGCTGAGGAGCTTCATGATCTGTTCCCCACACCATTTTATAATCCGGGAAAGGGACAGGGACTCACTCCCGGTGTGGAGATCCATGCGAATTTTCTCGAGATGGTGCTGCATTCCAATTATTTAAGATCCTTCAGTTACCTGTATCTTGTACTTGGTCTATTAATACTGATCCTGATCGTCAATGTGATATTCAATTTTTTCAAACCTACGATAAATGCTGTAATCGGAGTGCTGCTCATTGCGGGATATCTGATTTTTGTTTACTTTATGTTCAAATCAAATCACACTATTGTGAACGTGACGGAAGTTCCTTCCGCGATTTTGATTTCATTTCTTGGAAATCTGATCATGCAATACTACGTGGGCAGGAAAGAGAAGCTTTTTGTTAAAAAGGCATTCCAGCAGTATGTGGCAAAGGATATTGTTGATTTGATAATGAAGGACCCCAAGCGGCTGAAATTTGGGGGACAGGTTCAGGAACTTACTGTGCTTTTCTCTGATCTTCGGTCATTTACAACCTATTCCGAACAGCATGAAACTCAGGAGGTTGTTGATATTCTGCGCGAGTACTTGACCGAGATGGTTGAAATTCTAAAAGATAACAGCGGAACAGTTGATAAATTCATCGGTGATGCGATCATGGCGCTTTTCGGTGTGCCGTATTACTACGATATGCATGCATACAATGCGTGTAAGACAGCACTACTCATGGCAGAAAAATTGAAGCAGTTACAAGAAAAATGGACAAAAGAAGGCAAGGAGTGTGTGCAGTTCGGTATTGGTATTCATACAGGATCAGCACTGGTTGGGAATCTTGGTTCAGAGCAGATCTTCGACTATACAGCAATTGGTGATACTATTAATTCAGGTGCGCGTATCGAACCCATGAATAAAATCTATGAAACTGAAAATCATATTATAATTAGTGAAACAACATACGAAGCGGTGAAAGATAAAGTCGAAGCCCGTTATCTGGATATAAAAACACTTCGTGGAAAGGGCAAACCGCTAAAATTATACGAGTTGATCTCTCTCAAAGAAGATCTGAATGTGCAGAAGACGATAGAGTAATTACTAAGAAGTCTTAGAAAACATCTTCTATTTTTAAGATTTAATTTATCAGTATTTAATGATAACCAAAAGGGATTA
>CAYUTH010000300.1:0-2245 GCA_964447485.1 uncultured Candidatus Cloacimonadota bacterium
TACGGAATAATTTTTTTGCTTTGTTGACTCAAAATAAAATTCGCAGTTCTTATCTTTGTCCGGATTATACGGGTTTGGTTTGACAGCGTTCACTTTCTGAGTTAGTCCTTCGTTTCCATTAACCGGGAAATATGATACTACAACATGCCATCCCACAGATACTTCATACTCCGGATCAGATGCGCTGACAACAACTGAAAAAATTCCCTGCTCTTCGAAATGATACACAAAAATACTGTCATTCGCACTCTGAACAGTATCGTTCACGGTCCACACATAATCATGCGAGTTATTATCTACATCAAAAACCTCGATCTCGAAATGTACTGTTGAATCTCCTGAGAGGAATATGTTAAGCTCTTCTGGAATAAAAGATAATATTTGAGGGGGATCGTTGACCGGTTCGACAATGACATCAAATGTATCAACTATCGCAGAACGGTTTCGCAAATACGCATATCCGTCATCTGCTGAGATAGTAACTGTCGAGGTTCCAAACCAATCTGCTTTCGGAAGGATGCTTAATTCCGAACTCGAAGGAAAAGAGATACTGAGCTGTGTTGAATCCCATTCTGCATGATACCCTAGTTCATCGCCATCCGGATCATGAAAATAGAGATCGAGCGAGATATTTAAAGGAGTTATATTGTCTTCAGGAATAGTGAAATCCCCTATCTGCGGAAGAATGTAAGGAGGATCATTTTGAGGGAATACTTGCACGAGCACCTCAGCACTATCCCGGGCAAGACTGGAATCCGAAACAATGAAGGTAACTAATTCCGATCCATTCCAGTTTTCTAATACATTTGTAATAGAAACATTCCAGTCATCCTGTATGATACTTATGAAATCCGGCTGCAGCCAGGACAAAGTAAGTTCGCGAAGTACATTATCGACATCGCTCACAAAATCATCAAAAGCCACAGTAAGTGTGTCATCCTCAAAAAAGGAAAAACTGTCAGGTAACGCGATGTGCGGTGGATCATTTATTGGGAGGATATGTATATAAAATGAATCCTGTGCTGTATCTCGGGAAAAATCCCCCATCCCGTCATCGGCAGTGACAATAATTTCTGCATCCCCAAACCAGTTTAAACGAGATGAAATCTGGAGTAGTTCATTATCCAAAAATGCGGTGATTTGAGTAGAATCAAACACAATGGAATATGTCAGCAAATCATTATCAGGATCAGCGAAGTAGGTATTTAAAAATATATAAATTGTATCTGCAAAATCTTCGTCACGAGTGAGATCAGGAAGAGCATTTTGCACGAATGGCGGATCATTCTGCGGAAGCACGCGCATATGAACCACATCACTCGCACTTTCAAGGTCGTCGTCTGTGATTGTAAATGCCACAGAATCAGTCCCGAACCAATTGGGTTGAAGAGGAGTAAGATACACATCCCAGCCGATCTGCAAAACCTCAATATATTGAGGTTCGTTCCAGGAAAGCATGAGGTTGTCCAATGAATCATCAATGTCCGAAATATAAAAACTTGCATCAAAAATAAAGGTGTCATCTTCGAGAAATATTATTGAATCGGGTAACGCTATTTCCGGCGGATCATTTACAGGTATCACATGAACAAAGAAGGAATCCTGTGTACTTTCTTTTGAGGAATTCCCTATCACATACTTACGTAAATATTCATTTCCGTCATCTGCCGTGACGATAATTTCCACATCACCAAACCAGTTCGAGAGAGAAGAAATTTGAAGGAGATCATTATCCAAAGAAGCCGTGATTTGAGTTGAATCAAACACAACAGAATATGAAAGACTATCATTATCCGGATCGTCAAAGTAATTATTGAGATATACTTGAATCGTATCTGTAAAATCTTCATTCTTTGTAAGATCAGGGATCGTATCCTGCACATAGGGTGGATCATTTTGCGCGAGAACCTGCACGTATATAATATCGCTGTTGCTTTCGAGCTCTTCGTCAGTAACCGTAAATGCGACAGAATCAGTACCATACCAATTTGGTTGCTTTGCAGAAAGATACACATCCCAGCCGATCTGCTGAACCTCGATATACTGCGGCTCTATCCATGAAAGTGTCAGATTTTCGAGCGAATCATCAATATCCGAGATGTACATGCTTGCATCAAAGGCATACGTATCATCCTCAAAGAAAACGATGGAATCGGGCATTGCAATTTCCGGAGGATCGTTCACAGGTTGTATGAGAAATTGCAGTTCTCTTCAGTAAGATTGTATCCATCTGAAACCTGGAAAA
>CAYUTH010000301.1:0-2240 GCA_964447485.1 uncultured Candidatus Cloacimonadota bacterium
AGGCTGGTGTTCATTTTGGTCATCAAACTCGACGCTGGAATCCCAAGATGAAAAGATATATCTTCATCAAAAGAAATGGGATTCACATCATTGATCTAAAACAAACCCTCGAAGCCATCAACCAGGCATATTACTTTATTAGAGAGCTTGCTGCAAAAGGTCAAAAAATCCTTTTTGTAGGAACAAAAAAACAGGTTTCTGAGGGCATTCAGAATGCTGCAGAAAAATGTGATGAGTTCTTTATCAGCAACAGATGGTACGGTGGTACGTTAACAAACCTGAAAACAATCCGACAGAGCATATCAAAGCTCGATGAGTTCGAAAAACTACAGGATACCGGTGAGATAAATAAATTCACCAAACTCGAAGTGCTTAAAATGCAGAGAAAGTATGACAAGATCCTGAGTGCTCTCGGTGGAATCCGTGATATGGAAGAAACACCTGCAGCATTATTTATTGCGGATATTGTATATGAAAAAAATGCAGTGAGTGAAGCAAAGAATCTCGAGATTCCAATTGTTGCTATTGTTGATACAAATGGTGATCCTGATGGTGTTGATTATGTGATACCCGGTAATGACGATGCAATGAAATCCGTAAATCTCATTTGTGATATAATGGCAAATGCTGTTATTGAAGGAAAGAAGATCGCTGCCGAAGGTGGAGACATTTCAGAATTTGAAGTTACGAAAAAAGATAAAATCGAACAGGTAATTGAGATAGAAAAAGAAGAGTTAAAAGAAGATGCTGAAGTGACTGAAGAAGTAGTCGAAGAGGTTGAAAAAAAGAAAGAAGAGAAATCTAAGAAAGAAGAAAATAAGCCAAAAAAGATTAAAAAAGAACCAGAAAAAATTAAAGAAGAAAAGAAAGAAACCCGTTTTGAATGTCCTGACTGTGGTAAAACCTTCTCATCAAAACGCGGCTTGAAGATCCACCTCGGATTGGTTCATCAAAAATAATATACGGAGCTATTATGGAAATTACAGCAAAACAGGTTAAAGAGTTAAGAGATAAAACCAATGTTGGTCTGATGGAATGCAAAAAAGCATTGGGTGAAGCAAATGGAAATGTCGATGAAGCAGTGAAGATCCTGCGCAAAAAGGGAATCGCAAAAGCCGAGAAGAAAGCCAGCAGAGATTCCAGCGAAGGCATTATTCATGCATATATACATCCGGGCGCAAAACTTGGTGTACTGCTTGAACTGAGCTGTGAGACAGATTTCGTTGCACGCACAGATGATTTCCAGGAAATGGCAAACCAGATCGCGATGCATATTGCTGCGACCAATCCAATGGCTATTTCTGAAGAAAATATTGATCCAAAAATTATTGCAGAAGAAAAAGAAATTTATAAAGCTCAAGCTCTCTCTGCAGGCAAACCTGAAAATATCGTTGATAAGATCGTGGAAGGTCGGCTTAAAAAATATTATACTGAGAATTGTCTGCTCGATCAACCCCTTGTTATGGATGAAGACATCACTATCAAAGAGCTGATTTCCAGCGCAGTATTGAAGCTTGGTGAAAACATCAGCATTAAAAGATTTGCAAGATTTCAAATAGGAATGTAACGTGAAATACAAGAGAATCCTGTTAAAAATCAGCGGAGAAATATTACAGGGAAAGAATTCCTTTGGTATTGAGAATGAAGCTGTTACACGGATTGTCAAAGAACTTGTTGATCTTCACACAAAGGGATTGGAACTCGGCATTGTCATAGGCGGCGGTAACTTTTTCCGTGGAGCTACTTCTGCGATCGAAGGTATGAGACGTCCTGAAGCTGATGCTATCGGCATGCTCGCAACTGTACAAAATGCAATTGTCCTTCATGAAAAATTGCGGGAATACCACGTGCTTTCGGAAATCTTTACTGCAGAACCCATTACATCGATCGGCACATGCTTTTCGTCTGAAAGTGCCCAGGCAGCTCTTCGAGCCGGCAAAGTCGGTCTTTATTCAGGCGGAACCGGGAATCCGTATTTTACTACAGATACCGCAGCAGTTCTACGAGCACTTGAGATTGAAGCAGACATCCTGTTCAAAGGAACAAAAGTTGACGGCGTCTACGATAGAGATCCTGTAAAATTTCCTGACGCAACGCTCTTCAATAACATTTCTTATGCTGATTATATTGAATTAAATCTCAAAGTAATGGACCTCACTGCCATTTCACTGGCAAAAAATAATCACTTAAAAATTAAAGTATTCAATATCAAAGAACTTGGAAATATTTCCAAAGCTGTT
>CAYUTH010000302.1:0-2237 GCA_964447485.1 uncultured Candidatus Cloacimonadota bacterium
GAGCATATTACTTTAATCAGAATGTGTCAATTGATGATCCCCCTGAAATAATAACTTCTCAACTCATAATTTGCCCTAATCCAATTGGTGTAAACAATAATAATCTCTATGCAAGCTTTTCCATGCACAAGCCGGGTACGGTAAAAATTCAGTTATTCAATATAAAAGGGCAACTGGTCTCAACTCTTCTCAATGAAAATAAAAATATTGGAGATTACACGATAAGTCATGCAGTTAATGAATTATCTTCTGGAATATATTTTACTAAATTGAGTGTTGATGGAGTTGGTAGAGAGATTAAGAAAGTAGTATTGTTGAGATAGAGGAACGCTCTAAACGAAAAAAACTGTACAGTTCTTACCCGACTTTTTTGCAGGCAACTGCAAAAAAGTCTTGACTATTTTTCAATGGAGTGAAAAAAAGTCGCATGGAACGTTCGCAAAAAAAAATAATTCAGTCTGATTTACAAAAGAAAATCGTGTTTCTTGTAGGACCGCGGCAAGTAGGAAAAACGTGGCTTGCAAAAGATATTGCAAAATCTTATGAACATGCACAGTACCTAAACTACGACAGGAAAGAGGACAGGGATATAATTCATTCGGAAAGCTGGTTGGAAAAAACAGATTTGCTCATTCTGGATGAACTTCATAAAATGGAAGGGTGGAAGAATTATCTCAAGGGAATATATGACACAAAATCAGACCATTTACAGATTTTAGTTACTGGCAGCGCCCGGCTCGACATAAGTAGATATATCGGAGATTCTCTGCTCGGAAGATTTTATCTTCATAGGTTGCTACCTTTTAGTCCAAGAGAATTTTCAGAAATCCAACATGAATTTACTCTTTCAAAGCTCATAGAACGAAGTGGCTTTCCCGAGCCATATTTATCTGAGACCGAACAGGATGTACAACGATGGAGAAATAATTACATTGATGGACTGGTAAGATTTGACGTCCTGGAATACGAGAATATTCAAGAAATAAGATATTTTAAGCTGATCCTTGATATGTTAAGAGAGAGAGTTGGTTCACCTATTTCATATAATGCTATTGCGGAAGAAATGAAGAAATCTCCCAACACAATTAAGCGATATATTCAAATTATGGAAAATCTTTATATCATATTCCAGATAACACCATTTTCAGAAATGATATCTCGTTCAATTTTGAAGCGTCCGAAAATCTATTTTTATGATACCGGTATGGTAAATGGTGATATGGGAAAGAAGTTTGAAAATCTTGTTGCTCTATCACTTCAAAAATATATGTATGAATTAATAGATAAAAAAGGTGAGGATGTGAGAGTGCATTACCTACGCACCAAGGATAGAAGGGAGGTTGATTTCGCTTTTTCGCGAAAAGGAAAGTTAGAACGAATGATCGAAGTGAAATATAACGATGCGCATATTGATAAAAATCTGCTCTATTTCAGTGAAAAATATTCTCTTCCTGCAACGCAAATTGTGATGAATTTAAAAAGAGAGAGGAAAATAAATGAGCTTGTTGATTTACGAAAAGCAAAGGAGTTTTTAAGCGATCTTCATTTATAAATGCTTGTACCGAATGACTTCTTTCTCTCATTGCTAAAGCCCTCTTTAACAACGTTTATTTGTTAAAAATATATTTTCCAAGCTCGTATGAGAAGAGAAAAAATTGACAGCAAAAGTTAAGTATCCAGATTTATTTTATTGTTTATTGGAATTTTCTGCAGGTGCTATATTAAATTTTGGCTTGGAAGTAAAAATATGAAGAAGTATAATTAGCTCGTTATAAAAACCTGCAAAAGCGGGTTACATGAAAAGAAGAAATATATTATGTGCATTAGCAACCCTCATGCTTGTGTTATTTGTAAATAGTGCTTATGCAGCTACGATCAACATTCCGGTAGATTATACAACAATACAGCCAGGGATAAATGCTTCTACAAACGGAGATACTGTTTTAGTCCAACCGGGGACCTATATTGAGAATATCAATTACAACGGTAAAAATTCAGTTATTCAATATAAAAGGGCAACTGGTTTCAACGCTTTTTGACGATGAGAGGAATTTTGGATACCATACAATTTCCAGCACAGTTGACAATTTGTCGTCAGGAATTTATTTTACCAACCTGAGTATTGACGGGATTCAAAAAGAGGTCAGTAAAGTAGTGGTGTTGAGGTAATAAATTCTGAAAATAAGGATTTAATGAAAAAGTTAATATTATTTGCAGTTCTTCTTTTATGCTCAAGC
>CAYUTH010000303.1:0-2232 GCA_964447485.1 uncultured Candidatus Cloacimonadota bacterium
ACGATGCTTAAATGCTTCGTAATTTCGTATGAAATATTTGTCAAGAAAAAGTAATTATACTTCTAAAATCTGCAATAGGTGTTCGACATTCTTAAATCAAAAGAACAATATTCTGTCTCTATTCCCTCATCAGCAAGCACTTATTCGTTCCGATTATATCATCTCCGACTTTTACCTGGTAATAATACAGTCCCGATGACACCATATTTCCTTTATTGTCTGTTCCATCCCAGATTAATTCGATAGAGTGAGAAGGAGAAGAGGTGAGGGGGTGTAATTCTCTTACCAGTTGCCCTTTGATGTTGTAAATATTTATCTCTGTGTTCTCTGTGAACTCGGATGTAGAATACATTATTGTTGTAGTGCTTCTGAATGGATTAGGAAATGCAGATAGCGACTTAAGAGGTTCTTCCGGTTCGTTATTTGTTCCATAACTCACTTCAAGCATAACAGGAATGTTGATCTTCTGTCCAATACTGGACGTGACACTCACATATGCTTCGTAATAACCGGGATCAATATCCCAAGTTGATACATTTATAGGAATAAGTGCGGATTCCCCTGAAGGTAATGTGCCGTATTGTGTTCCTACATCAAGCCAATGAACAGGAGAATCAACTATAGTAAAGACTCCCTGATTGCGGTTTGACATGCTGTAGTCCGGTGCAACGATACGGAAAGTACACCAATTTGAAGGAGGTCCTGGTACAGAATATTCATACTCACCCGTATTGGGTAATGCATCATTTATCACATCCCATGTATAGCCGTTATCTCTTGAAAATTCCAATATCACTTCAGAATAAATCCCTGAAAAATTCCAGGACAAAGTGTCAAGCGAGTTATATTCGAGAATCTCACCAACCTCCGGATGAGTAATGTCAAAGATATTTATTGAGAAAAATTCATCAGACATATCGCTTTGATACCCGTTTGCATTTTTTACCTTTATCAGGCAAAAATCAGAAAGTGCCCCATCCACTGTGTAGGCATATTTCCCGGTGTTGGAAATATCCTCGGCAATCGTTTCCCAATGAGAGCAATTATCCCGGGTTAAATACAAGGAGACATCTGATATCGAACCATAAGTGATCCACCGAAGTGTGTCTGTCGTACTATATACCAGCGTTTCACCGCCATCAGGATAGTCCATCCATAAATATGAATTTGCGGAGGGCTGCAGAGTGATAGTACCCTCTTTGAAATGCGGTTCTGCACCTGTGCCGTCTCCTTCAAGATACCAGTCTATTTCTATTGGTCCGGTGATACTTTCATCAATTGTAATATTGACTTGGAATCCATGAGCTCCCGATGTGTTGAGCGGAGTGCCATGTCCAAATCCCCATGAAATTTCTGCTCCATATCCTGTTTGCCCATTATAAAGCAAAGTCTCTATATCCATCGCACTATTTACATATACCCCGTCAGGAAAATCTAAACTTACACCAAAGACCGGTTCGTTATCAGGACTCATATGATATAAATAGAAGAGAATATCTATCGGAACTACAGGCACATATGATGATGAAGTACAAATAATGATATCGTTCTGTACGCTTCTTTCTCCTTTGAGATTCCCGTCTCTTGAAAAATGAGAAGCTTCTACCCAATATGAAATGTCTTCTGATGAGGAATTTGTAATAGTCAGATATGCTGTTGCAGTCGTATCCTGTTGCAGTGCATACTCGAGAAGTTCAGGAGAAACTTCAATAAGTGGTATTTCCGGTCCTTCTTTAATTGTGAAGAGGATCGCAGTTTCGTTTTGGAGCGTATGTGCAGTTGGAGCATAAATATTCGAATATGTGAGGAGCACGCCATCAGTTTGAGGGAAATTTTCTATGCCGACAGTCGCATAATTATCATCCTGATCGACATTTGAGACATTCTGGTATTGGAATAATATTTCACCATTTCCATTCGGTGTCGGAAAATATTCCGGATCATAGAGAATCACTTCAAATGTTTCTTTTGCTGCCGGATCGTAATAATTTTCGAATGCCTGCCATTCTACGATAAATCTGTGCTCATTTTGATCGAACCATGCAAAAATATAACCATTCTGAAGATTATCCCAGAACGGTGCGATCATTGCAGCAGGTCCGCACCCGGAAGGAATCGTCCGATTCCTGTGATAAATGATCTCTTCCCCCATCGAAATCCATCCGCTTGATGAAATAGAAACGGTTTCATAATAAGCGCCAAAATAGACAAACAGGAAAGGGATATCTAGAA
>CAYUTH010000304.1:0-2229 GCA_964447485.1 uncultured Candidatus Cloacimonadota bacterium
GTTTCTGCCGATAAGACCGACCTTTTCACCACGAATAAGATCGAAGGAAACGTTTTGGAGAATTTCATACCCTCCAAATGATTTTTTCACCGCGTTCAAACTAATATCTTTCATGTCAGTAAAAGTAATGTAGGTTATTGAGGATGTCTGTCAAATCTTAAAGATCATAATGAAAATTTATCCATTTCGAGAAGCTGTTTTCGCATGACCGTATCCATTTGTCATGGGTCAAATACCACTGAACAGTGGAGGTGAGATCTTTGGTAAAATTGTGTGAGGGTTTCCATCCGGTCTTTGCCTGTACTTTTAAACAATCCATCGAATAGCGCAGATCGTGACCAGGTCTATCTTTTGTAAATGTAATATACTTTTTGTAATAATCTTTCTCTTTATTTGTGTGAGCGGCAACAATCTCACAGAGTATATTCACGAGCGTCACATTATCGACCTCGTACTCTCCATTGATATTATAAATTTCACCAACCTGACCTTTTTCCAATACCGAAAGTAATACTTTGCAGTGATCTTCCACGTAGATCCAATCACGAATGTTTAATCCGGTTCCGTAAATAGGGAGAGGTTTTTCTTTTTTCATATTGAGGATCATAAGCGGGATAAGTTTTTCAGGATATTGATAAGATCCGAAATTATTCGAGCATCGGGTGATAAGAACGGGAAACTCGAATGACTCGAAATAGGATTGAGCGAGAAGATCTGCCGCTGCTTTTGAAGCTGCATAAGGTGAGCGTGGTTTGAGCGGAGAGTCCTCAGTAAACAATGTTTTCTCATCAAATGATAATGAGCCGTACACTTCATCAGTCGAGATAAAGAGAAATCTTTTAGAATTCAATTCATCTTTTTTCCACGATTCTTTTGCAGCTTGAAGCAGAACTGAAGTGCCAAGCACATTTGTTCTCATGAATTGTGTGGCATCCTCAAATGAGCGGTCAACATGCGATTCTGCTGCGAAGTGAATGACACAATCAATTTCATTTTCTGTAAAAATTTTTCGTACAAGTTTTTGGTCAGCAATATCTCCTTTTATAAAAGTATAACGCTCAGGATAGAGATCCCCAACATCTTCAACATTCAATAAATTTCCTGCGTAAGTGAGTGCGTCGAGGTTCAGGATGTGAGCATTCGATTGTTGCTCAAGAAGATATCGGATGAAATTCGATCCGATGAAACCGCAACCGCCTGTGATCAAATAGGTTTTCATTTCTGCTCCGGAATTTTTAATTTTAGTTAACCACGAAAGGCACGAAATTCACGAAAAGGAGTTTATAAACTTAAGCTTACACCTTTTGAATGATCGCTAGCCTGTTCAAAGAATGAGTGATAAAGTTGGGTATTCTTTGTCAAGACTTTGGTATATTATGAGCTATACATTCTAAACATATTGCTGATAATGAACCTTAGATTTTCTTTTCTTTATAGATCGTAAATATTAAAAGATTACTAATTTCTTGACATTCGAAATAGCCCGATAAGCTCGCATATTATTTCAAAGGAGCACACAAATGAAGAATGTACGATTTTTACTAATTCTTTTCCTTCTCATCGCAATTTTCTCATGCACGAAGCATGATATAACATTCGTTACAATTGGCACTGGCGGTGTCACAGGGGTGTATTATCCCACAGGTGGTGCGATCAGCAAAATGGTGAACAGGAACTTCAAAGATTACGGCATCAAAGTAACAGTTGAATCCACGGCAGGATCTGTGTATAACATCAATTCCGTGCTGAGCGGAGATCTTGATTTCGGTATCGCACAATCGGACAGGCAGTACCAGGCAGTAAAAGGATTGTCGGAATGGGCAGAGATCGGACCACAGGATAAACTTCGCTCTGTATTTTCAATACATCCGGAAGCAATTACCCTTATTGCAGCCGATAAAAGCGGGATCAGCAGAATTACCGATCTTGTCGGAGCACGAGTAAATCTCGGCAATCCCGGCTCAGGTCAGCTCCAGAATTCCAGGGATGTACTCGGTGCTTTTGGCGTGAGTGAAGATATGCTTAAATGTGAGTATGTCAAAGCAGTCGAAGCGCCAGGACTCGTTCAGGATGAACGCATGGATGCATTTTTCTATACTGTAGGACATCCCAATGGAAATATCAAAGAAGCTACGTCAGGTCGCATCAAAGTACACATTGTTCCTATCGAAGGTGCTCCTATTGACTCATTGCTGGAAGCTTTGCCCTATTATGATAAAGCGATCATTC
>CAYUTH010000305.1:0-2192 GCA_964447485.1 uncultured Candidatus Cloacimonadota bacterium
GACTTGCCAGATAGGTTTCGCCATCACCCTGCTTGCCTTTGAAATTTCTATTTGATGTGGAGATTTGAACTTCGCCCTTGCCGGTCATACCGATCTGCCCTGACGCACATCCGCCGCATCCCGAATTTGATACAATAGCACCGGCGTTGAAAAGAATATCTATCAGACCTTCTTTGAGCATTTGCCCATACACTTCTCTCGTTGCAGGAACGACCCGAAGCATAACACCTTTCGCAACAGTTTTACCTTTCAGGATATCAGCAAGATAACGCATGTCCTCAATTCGTCCATTCGTACAAGAGCCCACAAAAACCGAACCGACTTTTAATCCTTTTAGTTCAGATACGTCTTTGACATTATCTGGTTTAGGTGGGCAGGCGATTTGAGGTTGTAATCCTGACACATCAATCTCAATTTCTTCACTATATTGAGCATCATTATCAGCAATAATGAACTGAAGATCTTCCCCTGTTCTTTCTTTAAGCCATTGAGTGACTTGAGCATTTTGCTCGGGAAATGCAACGATACCACCCATTTCAGTCATCATGCTGCACAAAGTTATATAATCAGAAAAAATTAAATCCTGCAGGCACTCTCCATAATATTCAATACATTTACCAAGCGCACCCTTGCTGCCGATCCTTTTAAGAATGTAGAGCACAAGATCCTTTCCTGTAGCAGGATACGAGAATGTCCCCTTAAGATTTACTTTTATTGTTTCCGGAACTTCAAACCATGTTTTCCCTGTACTGAATCCGAATGCAATATCTTGATCACCCATGCCTTGCCCAAAAGCGTTTACTGCACCAAGAATGTTGAAATGGCTATCTGTTCCGACCAGAGTTCTACCGGGTCGTGCAAATCCTTTTTCCATGAGAATGTGTGTGCCAATACCTGCATCCACATCATAGACTTTGAGTCCGTTCTTTTGAGCGAAATCGCGGCAAATTTGCTGATTGTTTGCATATGGAATTGTTTTGGCAGGTGCGACAGTATCGAAAGTGAAAAATACATTTTTTTTATCAGGTAATTCTGCTTCAGGATAATGCTTCTCTAAATTTTTCACCACATTTGGTCCGCCAAAATCACGGGCTGTGCGCACATCAAGCTTCATCCACACGATCTTGCCTGCTATGGCTTCTTCTTCAGAATGAAGCTGAATTATTTTTTCTATAATTGTTTTTCCCATTTTTGTCCTATGAAATTTCTTCTAACTCGACAGTAAAATGTCTGAGCAATTTTGGTTGATATGTAATGCGTAATCCCTTCAGGTGATGTCTGTTATCCATAACTTTCTTCACAGTTTGAACAACACAGTCAAGATGCGCTCTTGTATATACGCGGCGAGGTATTGCAAGACGTACAAGCTCGAGTTTGGGATAGACTGTTTCTCCAGTTTTTTCATCAGTATATGCAAACATGAGACTTCCTATCTCGACCCCGCGTATTCCACCTTCAATATACAATGCTATGGCAAGAGCTTGTGCCGGAAAATTTTCCTGAGGAATTTCAGGAAGTACAGAGAGTGCATCAATATAGATCGCATGACCGCCGGGAGGTTGCACAATGGGGATGCCCTGCTCCAGCAGACTTTCACCGAGATATGCGGTTTGCTCGATCCTATATCTCAGATAATCTTCGTTCAATCCTTCCTGTAAGCCGATTGCAACAGCTTCGAGATCGCGTCCGGATAATCCTCCATACGTTCTAAAACCTTCGGTGATAATGAGTTTGCTAATGAGTCTTTTAGTTAAGTCACTGTCCTTAAGTGTAATAAATCCGCCAATATTTACCAATGCGTCCTTTTTTGCGGACATAGTTGCGCCATCAGCATGGGCAAATATTTCTTTTGCAATTTCTTCGATCGATGAATTTTCGTATCCCTTTTCCCTCATCTTTATGAAATACGAATTCTCCGCATAACGGCACGCATCAATAAAGAATGGGACATCGAGTTTTTTCCAAAAATGATAAACCTTCTTGATATTTTCCAATGAAACCGGCTGACCACCCCCACTGTTGTTGGTAATTGTGATCATAGCAATTGGGATATTCTCCACACCGACTTCATCTACAAGTTTTTGAAGTTTATTGAGATCGATATTTCCTTTGAATGGAAGAATACTTGCCGGATCCAATCCTTCATCAATAACACACGCGACAGGAATTCCGCCGTTATTGCGGATATTGCC
>CAYUTH010000306.1:0-2179 GCA_964447485.1 uncultured Candidatus Cloacimonadota bacterium
TGGAACTGAATAATCGCTTTCTGGGATTTAACGAGAAATATATCTTCCTGGCCGGCGATCCGCAGAACCCGCTGCAAAAAAACCGAATCCTGAAATGCCGAATAGGACAAAAGAATTAAGGCTCTATGCGCGCATTTCTGGTAAATTTAAATTACATTATTTAAAGCGGTCGTCGGCTTTCCTGGTGTTGATCTGATCGGAATACTGGCTCAGCCAGCCAATCCTGGGCTGTGTGACTGCATTCATTTCTGTAACATAGGGCTTGATGTCCAGTAAGGGCGTGCCATCGATCATATCCACATTCTCGATCTCAAGCCGGTTGTTCGTGATACTGAGCAGCCTGACAACCGACAGGCCAATGGGATTGGGCCGTCGGGGAGCGCGCGTTGCGAAAACACCGCGCAATTGGTTGTCAAGAAAGGGTCTGACTTTCAGATTGTAGGATTCCGAAAGATGCAGATGGAAGAGGAGATAGATATGCGAGAAACCATCGAGATCGCACAATCCCTCTGCGTATTCGTCATAGATGTCAATGTGGCCTTTGATGCCCTGTGCGGATGACGGCTGAATGGGAGTACCCTCCCTTTGTGTAAAGGGCGAATGAATGATACCGATGGGGTTATAGATTATCTGTTGCATATTTTTATTCCATTTATCGCATTATCTCGATGTAATTATGAAAATTATAACGGTTGACTGTGGAATATCCCTCTGTTTTATCCAATAGTTTTTCCGCATTAATTCTTTTCCGTTTTGTGAAATCGTTGAATATAAGCTCATTTGTTTTTTCGTTATAGCCTACAAGCAGGATAAAATGGTCGCAGTCCCAGAAGAGGTGGCCGTCAGGATATTTCTTTACACCGAGGATGATTGGGTTTCCGTCTTTGATTTTACTAATAATATCCTCATAAAGATAATCTTTGTATTTTTTCGAATGAGATGAAAAGAATTTGAGAGGATTGAAAAATGCAACTGCATATCTGATGTATGGTTTTCTCATTTTATCTTCATACTTGATATGAAAGTAGCCCAGAGGCTTGCGAAGTTCTATTGTGTGAAGTCCTCTGCCCGGATCACCGCCAACTTGATTGATTTCCATTTGAGTAACCTGAAATGAATCAGAATTAATAATACTCCACAAACAGGCTTCACCGCAGCTGCCCTGGTCTATTTCAAACAGATAATTTGGCGGTAATAATCCTGGTATAATTTGATCGTCCTCATACTCTATGCCATTTAGGGTATATGCCCCAGTTTCTTTGCTGATTTCTTCACTGTTTTTCTGAATGCATTCTGCTTTTCGGAAATAGTCGATGGCCTTGTTATTATCTTTTGGAGTACCAATCCCATTGGCATAAATATTACCTAAGAAATGACAGGCTTCGGGATAATTCTGATTGGCTGCTTTCTCGAACCATTGAACTGCTTTTTCCAGACTTCTTTTATATCCCCAACCATAATAATATTTGTACCCAATAATGAATTGGGCCCTGGCGGAGCCAAATTCTGTGGCTTTCTCATACCATTTCAAGGCTTTAGGTAAGTTTTCTTTGACAACTGTTCCGGTTTCAAGTAAATAGCCGAGATTTACCTGTGCTCTTGGGCTTCCCTGATGTGCCAATTCCAGCATTAGCGCAAATGATTTTTGATACAAACTATCAACCAGCGCAGTATTCGCAGATCCCATTATTCCTGATTCATACAGAACCGCCAGGTTATACAGGCCGATAGGATTGTTGTTGTTTGTGGATAACGTTAACCATTTTTGCGCCTGAGAATAATTAATTTCACCTTTTTCACCACGACGATATATTGTGCCGAGGACGCCTTGATAATAGGAATCGCCACTTTCTGCATAATGGATAACAGAATCTAAATTGGTTGACTCAATCGCTTTACAAACTAAGGAAAACGAAAGATAGATGCAGGTAATGAACAATGCTTTAGAGTATTTATACATACCAATTAATAATCTAAGACTTTCTGTGCAATTATGAATTATTTTTTAAATAGTGTGGTTATTACTTTAGATAAAACCATATATATTTTTCACAATAAATAATATACTTGACATAATGCAATATATATCTCACATTTATTTTGAATTTAAACAGGTGATTGAAGAATGAATATGAAGTTGAAATTAGCGCGGGTAGCGAAAAACCTTTCCCAGGAGGAA
>CAYUTH010000307.1:0-2171 GCA_964447485.1 uncultured Candidatus Cloacimonadota bacterium
ATTGTCCCTGCAGGCAAATTCTCGCAGAATATTATATTGCATACCAAAACCACCGTTTTGTGCAATGTTGACAACATCAACATAAACGCCAACTTTTATCTGACTATTTCCTTCCATATAACCTCTATATTTATAGTTGGAAATTTAAAATTTAGAATTGAAAATTTACGATATTCAAGTCAAGAAAATTTTTAATTTTTTTCATATTATTTTTCGGAATTCCTCAATTTTAAAAGAAATTCTTTGCTGGATAACTTATTTTCCCCCATTATTAATTTCATATAATAATCATTGTCATTCTGATTGATGCGGAGCGAAAAGAAAAATTTCTGATTTGGAGTACATCGAGCGTCTCGATGTTGTTGCTAAAATATTAAAAACCGACAGAGTCGGTTAATCCAAATAGACAAGCGCGGTATAAAGTATAAATGTTTGTCACCCTGATCCGCCAGCAGGCGGAGAAGGGTCTCGCAAGAGCGAATAGTTCAACAAACTGGGAAATCCTTCGTTAATTTCATTCATTCAGGATGACAATCATAATTCATCTATGATATTTTACAACAAGACTTCGTAATTTTTTAGTCACATCATCCGCGACCATATCCCATCTAAATCTCCAAACCCAATTATCTTCGATAGTACCGGGTCGATTCATGCGAGCTTCAGCGCCAAGACAGAGAATATCCTGCAACTGAATGATCGTCCAATTGGAAGGAGTGGAATATGCACATTCGATCATCTGCCAGCAGATGGATTTATCAATATCATACTTTATATATTTGATCAAGGTTTTATATATCTCCGGCTCATACTTTTTAAGATTGTCAAACCAGGTCATCATGGTATCATTATCATGCGTGCCGGGATACGTGATTGAGTTCTCCTCAAATTCATGAGGACGCTGATCACGAGGAGCAAAGGAGTATTGCAGGATTTTCATTCCCGGGAAATTAAACTCATTCCGAAGCTCATTCACGCGCGGGATAATGATCCCGAGATCTTCTGCAATAATAGGGAGTTCTCCAAGATGTTTCTTTATTGTTGAGAAGAAATGTGCATCCGGTCCTTTGCCCCACTCGCCTATTTGAGCAGTTTTTGAACCCGGCTTCACTTTCCAGTAACGAATGAATCCAATGAAATGATCGATCCGTATATAATCGACAAGATCAAGCAAATGTGAAATCCGCTCACGCCACCAGAGGTAGTCATTCTGCTTCATTTTGTCCCAATCATAAAGTGGATTTCCCCAGAGTTGTCCTTCGGTAGAGAATTCATCAGGAGGTACTCCGGAAATCACGGTCGGATTTCCATCTTCATCAAGATAAAAAAGGTTCTGATGCACCCATACATCTGCACTGTCATATGCAACAAAAATAGGAATGTCTCCAACGATCTGCACGCTCTTTTTATGTGCATAATCAAGCAAATCCTGCCACTGAGTATAGAATAAGTACTGCACGAATTTGTAGAATCGTATCTGCTCAGCCAGTTTATTTCTGCACAAAATGAGTGCTTTTTCTTTTCTCATCCGCACATCTTTTTCCCACGTATGCCATGAACGATAATCATTTTGCTCGCGGATCGCAGCATAAAGACTAAAATCCTCGAGCCACGAAGTGTTCTCATAACAGAAGGTGTCAAAATCTGAGAGGCTTTTATGTGGCGCACTATCCTGGAAATTATGGAAAGCTTTTTTGAAGAGCAAATCTTTGTAGTCAATAACTTTGTTAAAAACAACTTTGTGGTCGTCAAATCCCGGGTGTACTTCGATATCATTCGGATTCAGAAATCCCTGCGCTACGAGTTTCTCAGGACTGATCAAATATGGATTGCCGGCGAAAGTTGAGATCGGGTTGTAGGGTGAGTTTCCGTATCCGGGATAATTTAAAGGAAGTATCTGCCAGAGCTTTTGCTTCGATGAAGCAAGAAAATCTATAAACCTGTATGCTTCCGGACCCATATCTCCAATGCCGAATGTGCCGGGGAGAGAAGTCGGGTGCAGTAGCACACCGCAGGAACGTGTGAATTTCATGGTAACCTCTTGAAATATAGATGAATAGGAAATCGATATATGAAGAGATAATGTCAATATTCTTAATATGTAAAATAAGTTTGAAAAGTAACTCAACATTCCGACCTGTCTCGGTGTAATGAAATGAAAACGGATGTTG
>CAYUTH010000308.1:0-2158 GCA_964447485.1 uncultured Candidatus Cloacimonadota bacterium
GAATGCGATTTCAAAAGTGTACATTTCACGATCTTTTAACAAGAACTTACACCCCGGCGATATCATCATCTTCTATCGAACGGGAGGGTACTACCAGTCTGTGATTACTACTATTGGTATTGTTGAAAATGTTTTTACAAATATCCAGAATTTAGATCAGTTTATTCGGATTTGCCGTAAAAGAAGTGTTTTTTCTACCGAAGAATTGAAGAAGCAATGGGAATACAAGCCACATAACCGGCCATTTGTTGTAAATTTCCTCTACACGTACTCTTTTCCAAAAAGACTGACGATGCAACGACTTATTCAGCTTGGTATAATCCGGGATCGCGACTCGGCCCCAAGGGGATTTGAGCCGATATCAGAACAGAATTTCGATGTAATTATTTCGGAGACTGGTTCAAATGGTAATATTGTTATCAATTAAACCAGAATACACAAAGAAAATCTTCAATGGAATAAAAAAAGTTGAATTCCGAAAACAAAAACCGAACAGTCCGCCAAGTTTAGTTTTTATTTATGAGAGTTATCCAACAAAAAAGATCGTTGGATGGTTCACTGTTAAAAAAATGCTTGCTGGCACTCCGAAAGAAATCTGGAGTAAGTGCAAATCCAAAGGTGGAATCACAGAAAAAAAATTCTTTGAATATTGTCAAGGAAGTGATATTATTTTTGCTTTTGAAATCGACAGAACATTTCGTTTTCCTATTCCATTAGATCCATACACTATAGATGCCCAATTCATACCTCCACAAAATTTTTCTTCTCGGAATTATTCAATACCACATCTAGGATTTAAAGAACAAAGGGTGCTGGATGACGTCGGAATTTAGGGTAGATCGAATTTTACAAAAAGATGAGATACAACAATTGAATGAATTATTATTACCTATTTTTTCATCAGAATATCCTAATTTTGCCACGTGGTTAACAAATGTGCAAAAGGAAATTGTTGATGGGAAAAAGCGATTTGCTATTGGAATTTGGAAAGAAAAATTGATTGCGACTTCTATAGTTAAATTGACAGCAAGTGGAGTGGCAGAATTAAAAAGTTTTTTTGTTGATCCTGATTTTCGTCATTCCGGATATAGCAATGATCTGTACATTGAAACAGAAGTTCAGTGTCGAAAATCCGGCATTGAAAGAATTATTTCCTATCTTTATACCGATAATACGCCAATGATTGAATTCTTGATTTCTAATTCATATATTAAATCACAATATATTCCATCTCCATTATTGTAAACTATAGTTGAATTTTCAATATTTCCTATATCATGCTGACTATAAATACCACCGCCAGTACACGTTGAAATATTGTTTGCAATAACGGAATATTTTATGTCATACATACATGCCCGGAAAAAAATTCCACCACCCTGATAAGCAGTATTATTTTCGACGATTGTATTAAATAGATTAGCATCATCACCACAGATGCACATTCCCCCACCTATATCAGCGGAAGTATTATTAGTAACTATTACTTCAGAAAGAGAAATGTCTGTATCCGAAGAACCGATACCTCCTCCAGCATACTGTGAATAGTTTCCTTTAACGGTTACATTCTCTAAATTAAGTTCACTCCAATAAGAAGTTAATCCTCCATAAGGTGAATTATTTTCAATAGTAACATATTTCATTGAAATTGTAGAAAAAATACAGTAAATTCCTGAGTCGTTATCATGAACGTTAACATTCACAAAATTTGCAGAACATACACAACCTATTCCTCCACCCATAACATCAGAGGTGTTATACTTCACTATAATATCAAATAGTTCAATGTTTGAACCGTTCAAAAACATACCACCACCGATATACTCCGAGTGATTATTCATCAGAATAAGATTTTGAAGAGATGGTGATGATTGATATACATTAATACCTCCTCCTGTAAATGGATCGGCATCGTATCCCAAACCATTAATAATAGTAAATCCACACAACACAGCCGTTGTATCTTCTCCACTTTCAAATGTTACCACACTGCCACTTTGATTTCCATCGATTATAGTTTGTGAAATAAATGTCGTATCTGCTGTTGTTAAAAACAAAGAGCCGACAGTAATATTCTTACCGTTGTAATTGATATTCTCCACAAACGTTCCCGGCTGAACAAGAACAGTATCGGAAACTCCGGTCGCATGATTAATCC
>CAYUTH010000309.1:0-2154 GCA_964447485.1 uncultured Candidatus Cloacimonadota bacterium
TGTATGCTTATCATTATGATTTTTTTTGTTCAGATTTAGATGGAAATGAATACGATGATATGATTGCTGTAAGATACTTTGGTCAGTCCACACCTTCACTTTTAAATATCGTTTTCAATGACGGGAATGGTAATTTTGTGCAAGAGCCACAAGTGGGAATAGATCCCCAATATCCTCCAATTTCAGAAGTTAGTTTATCTATATATCCTAATCCATTTAACAATCAAACGAATATCAATTTTTCAATTAAAGAACATGGATTTGTTGAATTAAAAATTTATGATATAAAAGGAAGGTTAATTAAACAAGTAATCAACCAGAAACTTGAGGGAGGTGAATACGATGTTACCTGGAATGGAAAAGATGGAAATAATAAACGATGCAGTTCCGGGATTTACCTGATGAACTTGAAACTTGATAAAATAAACAAAAAAGCTGAGAAAATAATAATGATGAGATAATTTTTTTTTATATGAGTTTATTAACTTTAATTAAGGCGGCACAATGAGCAGAGTAAAATGTTTGAGTTTACTTTTTTTATTACTATTAATGCATAGTACCACCACCGCTGCAGAATATGATGTCCCTAAAAAACCTGCTTCGATTGATGTGGCTGATATTGACCTGGATGGAGATTTAGATATTATAGTAGGACATATGACTGCTTGGGAACAAGATAATCCAACGATTTCTATTTTAAAAAATGAAGGTGATGGAACATTTATCATTTTTGATACTTCTTTTGTTTTCTGCGGGTATCAGGAAAATATTTTTGCACATAATATAGATAATGATAATTACCCTGATATTGTTTCTTTTATGTCTGATTTTTCATCTAGTACAGCAGATAGGTATATTAGAATTTTCTATAATGAGAATGGATATTTTAATGAATTTGAAGATTTTTCATTAAATAGCTCTGCAACCTTCAGTGGTAGTACAATTGGTGATATTGATAATGATAATGATACAGATGTAATGGTTTTTTCCAATACTTCCTGTTTCTGGGGTTTTTTAGAAAATGATGGCACAGGACAATTTTCATCACCGGAATATTATTATTTAGATTGGTATCCCTCAGATATTAGGGCAGGAGATTTAGACGGAGATGGAAGTGATGAGATTGTAGTTTCACTTTCTAATCCAGCGTTGATCTATTCTTATCCATTTACCTCTACACCAGTAGTATTAGATAGCACGTTCCCTACTTCAATAGTAGCAATTGGAGATTTAGATAATGATGGAGATAATGACATAGTTGCGGTTCAAATCACTTTTTTAGGCACTGTAATGCGAATCTATGAAAATTTAGGTAACTTAAACTTTACAGTTGTATTTAATGAAACATTTGATTTCGCTTTTGGACCGTTTGGACCTGAAAGTTTTTATGATATTGATAATAATGGTTACATAGATATTATTTGTGCTGCTGGAGGCGGGTTCCGTTTATTCAAACATAATGGAAATTTTAATTTTGAGCCACCAGAATATATCTATATTGGTGAATATTGTCATGCTTCTCATTTCGCAGATCTGGATAATAATGGTTATAAGGATCTTATTAAATGTTATGAGTATTGGACCCCACCTAATTTCGGAAAATTGAAAATATTATTTAATGATGGCACAGGGAATTTCGTAGAAAATCCACAAACAGGAATAGAACCACCTTATGAGCCTATACCAACAGTTACCTTAACTAATTATCCTAATCCTTTTACATGTAATACAACAATCAATTTTTCAGTTAAAGAAACCTGTTTAATAGATTTATCAATTTATGATATTAAAGGTAGATTAGTTAAACAACTAATCCATAAAAAAACAGTTCACCCTGGTGGACAGGAAGGAGGTACCTACAATGTTGTATGGAATGGGAAAGACGAAAATAATAGACGTTGTAGTTCCGGGATTTACCTGATGAAAATCAAGCTTGATGAAATAAAGGTAAAAGCTGAGAAAATATTAATGCTGAGATAAATTTGACAGGTTATTTTTTTAGATAACCATATTGACCATACAAAGGCGGCACAATGAGTAGAGTAAAATGTTTGAGTTTACTTCTTTTATTACTATTAATGCATAGTATAACCAGAGCTGCAGAATATACCGTTCCTTATGCTGCATATTCCGTTTATGCAGAAGATTTGGATA
>CAYUTH010000310.1:0-2146 GCA_964447485.1 uncultured Candidatus Cloacimonadota bacterium
GCACCCGTTCGGGCTGGTGGTGGATTCCTTCTCTATACTTTGCTGAAGGTATTCCCTATACCGTTGTAATGGTTGTTTCCGTTGTAATGTACAAAATGCTGGGTATCTCCAATACAGATATCGCACTTTATACCAGTTTATTGTATCTACCTTGGTCACTGAAACCATTATGGAGTCCAATTGTTGATAATCTAAAAACAAAGCGCTGGTGGATACTGGTGATGCAATTTATCCTGGGAATTGCGTTTGCTTGTGTTGCACTTACTATTCCCACAGATAATTTTTTCAGAATTACTATAGCATTTTTGTATTTAGTAGCATTTACATCCGCAACTCATGATATTTCCGCTGATGGCTTTTATATGATTGGACTGAATGAAGGTGATCAGGCTTTGTATAATGGTATTCGCTCTGCTTTTTACAGAGCAGCTATGTTGATGGGGCAGGGAATCTTTATTATCCTTGTTTCGGTATTAATCAATGCTTCTGGAATGGAAAAGGTGACTGTCAAAGTGAATGCAGTAACTGCGAGTGAACCTATTCAGACAGTTAATATTCAGGATTTGGATCTTTCTGAAAAATCCGGTGAATTAGCATTGATTTGCGAACCATTAGTTCTTGATATTCCAATCAAAAAATTGCCTAAAGCATATGCTGATTCAGTAATTATTTCAGCAAAGACATGGAATATTTCACAAGGTCAGGCTGATCCAGATAAAGCTTATATAAGCAAAGGAAAAAAGAATACAAGTAAGGCCAAAGTGAAAAAAGGCCCGAATGCTTTTGAAAATTGGCTGAAAAATAATTTTGGTAAAAAGGAAGAAGTTATAACTGATAATGTAGGTAATATTGGAGTTGTATATTTTCATTTGAATAAAGCACCCGAGAATGATAAATCTGTAGTAGTTACTTTCGGTCAGGATAAAGGTGACAAAAGTATCAAACTTACGAATGATGTACGTTTTGAATTTACGGATGAAAACTGGAATAAACCGGTAATGGCAGTGATTCAGTTGGATAAATTTATGACGGAAAAGTCTTCTGCATATTTTGATGCAGAATCAGGAAACATAAAACTCGCATGGACAGTATTATTCTTTTTCCTTTCAATAATGTTCTTTGTTTTGTGGTTTGTTCACAAATTTACATTACCAAAAGTTGAAATAGATAAAAAAGAAGAATCTATTGGCGATGCTATCAAAGATTTTTTCATAACTTTTGCATCATTTTTCAGGAAAAAAGGTATTGGTCTTGCAATTGTCTTTCTGCTGCTGTTCCGTTTGGGTGAATCACAATTAGTAAAACTGTCTGCACCTTTTATGCTGGATAGTCGTGAAGCTGGTGGTTTGGGATTGACAGTTGGACAATATGGATTAACTTATGGTACTATCGGATTAATTTTTCTGATCGCTGGTGGAATCCTCGGTGGAATGGCTGTTTCTAAACATGGCTTGAAAAAGTGGATTTGGTGGTTTGCTATCATGATCAATATACCAAATGCTGTTTATATATTTCTATCTTATACACAACCAAGCAGCCTTTGGGTGATTGTGCCATGTGTGGCTTTTGAAACTTTTGGGTATGGATTTGGATTTACAGCCTATATGATGTTTATGATATACCTTTCTCGAGGTAAATACAAAACCTCGCATTATGCAATTTGTACAGCCTTTATGGCTTGGGGAATGATGATACCAGGAATGATTTCTGGCTGGTTGCAAGAAGTGATTGGTTATCAGCACTTCTTTATTTGGGTAGTTATTGCTACCATTCCGGGATTTATTTTGTTGAAATTCCTCAAAATCGATCCGAGTTTTGGGAAGAAAAAAGATCCGCAATCGGCATAATAAACAGTAAAGGAGTGTATCAGTGACACCAGCAAGTACCGGCATTCAGACATTTGATATCATCGTTATCTGCTTATATTTAATTATAGTGGCTGTCATTGGCAGTCTTTCCGGTGGAAAACAGCGCTCAGTGAAAGACTATTTTCTGGGCGGTTCGAATGTTCCCTGGTGGGCGGTTTCATTCGCCATCGTTGCCGCGGAAACCAGTACGTTGACATTTATCAGTATTCCGGGGCTCGCATACATCGCCAACCTGAATTTTCTGCAGGTGACGGTCGGATATCTGATAGGCAGAATTG
>CAYUTH010000311.1:0-2140 GCA_964447485.1 uncultured Candidatus Cloacimonadota bacterium
ATTATCAGTAAAAGAATCAAAATCCTTTTGCTCATAAGGAACCTCCGAAGGTTTAGAATTTTTACTTGATTGGTTTGTATTTATTCCCGGTTTTACTGTCAATTTATTTCTTGAAATAAACTTTGCGAAAGGTTTAACTTATACGTTCTCTAATAGCGCCATATGGCACAATAATAAGCGGAAACTTTCGCAAAGTTGATCATACTATTGCTCTGATTATAATCCGACGGAGTTAGCAATTCCAAAAAAGATTGTCATTCCTTCAGAAGAGGGAGTCCAGTTATAACATAACACACCCCATCCGCCAGCTGGCGGACACCCCTCTCGAGAGGGGATTTGTTCGTTTATTGATATTTATCAACGATTTTTTGTAGTGTTCCGTTCTCTTTCATTTCGGTAATGATCTTATCGAATTCGGGGAGAATGTGCACGTATGAAGAGTTTTTGCCGATGCATAGGTAAAAGTGTATCTGATCAAGGGGAGTAGGAATTTCGATTATTTTATCTTCTAAATTGAGCGCTTTGATATTATACTTTGTCAAGAGTGAGGTTTGTACAAAGATATCTCCTTTGCCTGATGCAAGCTCGAGTAACACTTCTTTAACGCCGGGAAACCATTCAATATCATAACCTGCCAGATGTACTTTTGCCCATCCGCTGCCGGTATAATCCAATAGTTGGAAATTTTTGAGATCGGAGATCGAGGTGATCTTTTTTATTTCTTCCAACTTCTTATTATCTTTTTGAGTAAACATCACGCTGACATCGGAAATAAGCGGTTCATTGCTGATTTCAGTGTATTGTCCTCTTTCCGGAGTGGGAACTGTGATGAATGCATCTGCTTTACCGTCCTTCACTAATTGCTGGGCAACATCCCATGAATATTCATGATATACGACAGGTATTCCCATTTGATTATGCACCACCTCATTAATAATATCGATGTAGATTCCCCGTGCCTGTCCGTCTGTATCTACCCAGCAATAGGGCGGATAGTCCAAGAAGGTGAACTGCAAGGGTTTCTTTGAGCAGCCCATAAATGCAAGCAGGATGCACATTAATATAACAATTACTATTTTCTTCATTTTTTGACCTTCCTTTTTGTTGTTATTGTTTTAGTAAAAAAATTTTATCAGTCTTTTTTGGGTATTTTCCAAACGAGTGCCTGACCCGGACCTTTGCATCGCTTGATTCCGATTTCTTTTTCAAGCTTTTGCACCCATGTTGGGCACGGTCGTTCATAGGGGAGTGCAAGCCGGTCACGCAGGTTGCTCCAGGTGAGTCCTTCAGGATTTTTGATAAGTTCATCCTTGATTTGGTCGCGGAAATCAGTATATCTCATTGTTTTTATAGAAGTAGCAGTAGCACAGTATAGACTGCTGCGCCAAGTGCAAAGGGCCAGAATCTGCTCTGCTTTTCTTCGGGAAGTTCTTCTTTTAATACATTGAGTATCACGCCGCCGGCAAGGAATGCAAAGAGAACTCCAGTCATTGCTTCGCTGATCTTCATGGAGAGTCCGATAGCCCAACCAACAACAATCATACCGCTTAAAAGCCATCTTCCATATTTTTGATAGGTATCTTTATGAAATTCTCGCAAGGCATAGTCGTTCACAAAGAAGTGCAGTCCCATCGCAACAGAAAAGAAGATCAATCCATACAAATCCTGTTCCTCTCTGTGTACAAGCAGGTAGCCGATTAGCGCATTGTAAACCGCAAAGGAAATGATGTGCAGCCAGAAAACTTCGGTACTTGTTGTGGTTTTTGTGTGCCGGAGAGGGAGTTCCTGTTTTGATTGTGATAGTTTTGCTCCTCTTTCCAGTCCGTAGAATACTACCAGTCCGAGCAATGCAACGAGATACGCATGATGCTCTATGAATGGAATGAATTCCCACTGCGACGAGATATGACTTTGAGCAATCTCCAATTCGGGAAAGATGTGTATAAACACGTAGGCGACTGAAATCCCGCCTGCAAATGAAAGCCACGCACTGCGGGGTCCATTTTTAGTGATGGGGAATCGTTCTGCAAGAAGATGAATGAGAACAAATACGACAACGATTATTGCCTGAAGTAAAATCATACTTTGGGAGTGTTCAGATAACTGTGGCTAATAGATACTATTTTCATGGTAACATTTG
>CAYUTH010000312.1:0-2119 GCA_964447485.1 uncultured Candidatus Cloacimonadota bacterium
TGTCAAACAACTTTATGCGCCTTCCCAGACACAGTTAAACTAACACTCCCATTACTTTAAATCTTCCTCTTTGATGACTCATGAATATTTGGAAAATAGAACTTTAAAAGAACTCACTAATTATCAATAATTAATGTCAATAAAAAAGGCGAGAATTCGCATCCTCGCCTTCGGTCAAATATTTATACAAAGAGGAATTAATTGTTGGGTATATACCTCATTATTTTACCATCTGTACCTACAACGAATCCGAGATTTTCATTCACAAAGAAAATGTCTTTCCATGTTGTCCCACCGCTTGCAATGTTTTCATCATACTGAACTTTCCAGTTTGCACCACCATCATCCGTATGGACGATATAGCCATCCAGACCGCATGCCCAGCCTTTATTTTCATCTATAAAGAAAACCTTATAGAGGGTGTGGTTGAGATAATACTGATTTGTCCAGGTAAGTCCGCCATCTATAGTTTTATGAATACTTCCGGCAGAACCGACTGCCCAACCAATATTGTCGTTGATGAAGAAGACGCCGCGGCATGAATTATCGGGCGCATTATCGGACCAGTCCTGCCAGTTGATGCCACCATCTGTTGTTTTCAGGAACCAATCGCTGCCGCCAACGATGTAACCGGTATTCAAAGTGGGAAATTGCACATCGTTCAATTGATAAATATACTGCTGTCCATTGAGGGTGTCTTCGGGATCGACAAAATATTCTGATTCCCAATTCAGACCGCCATCAAAGGTTTGCTGTATCAAGCCGCCTACAGGTGTTTGCCAATTAGAGATGCCAACTGCGTACCCATGATCTACATCGGTGAAGGTTAAGCGGAAAAGAGTGTTGGAATTCTGAGATTCGTTCAATATCCAGGTGTCTCCACCGTCAGTGGTTTTAAAGATTTCTTCACCGCCACAAGCCCAGCCGATATTTTCATTATTAAAATAGACATCACTAAGATTGGCACGTGTAGAAACTGTTTGCTCCGTCCATGTTGTGCCGCCGTCAGTGGTATGCAGCATCAGGCCGATACCTGCGATCCAGCCCTCATTTTCATTTATAAAGTCTATCCCATTTAACTCTGCGCTGACACCTGATGTCACTTCCTTCCAATCCTCTTTATCATTGTTGTTATTTGTTATACATCCTGTTAGAAGGAAGGATATAACAGTCAACCAAAATACAATTTTCATTGTACCTCCTAAAAAATTTGCCGAAATCTGATAGGGTCAATCGCGATGTCAATATCTATAAATACGGATATAGAAGTAGGTATTCCCTTTCTTTGAAAAAATAAAGAGTGATAAAAAATATATCGTGAAGAAGTATTATCATTTCGTTTCGTTTAAAGTGAAATGATATACTTCGCTTAATTTTGATTCCATGCCAAGAGCATTTTGAGCTTTCACTTGCCAGGTTGCAGGTCCGTATTTCAGGAATGAATTAGAATAGGTTGTGGTTGTAGCTGTATTAATAAATGGAGTTCCATTAATTGTAATATGGATTTCATATTGAGCTGCTTGCGGCAAAGCAGTCCACGTGAAGTTAAGTGGATTTTGCAGAGTTGAATTATCGGCTGGTAATAAAAGTTTAGGAACTATATATGCTTGTTCAGAAAGCGTCACATCAATGGATTTTGTTGCGGTATTATCATTGCTGTCAAGCGCTTCTACTTTGATTGTATGTGAGGTAGATTCTGTCCACCAATAGGTATGCCAATCGTAATTACAATTATCTTTGCTGGTGCTGTTGGCTACTAATGTTGAGTCAATGTAAATTTTAATTGAAACAATGCTCTTATTATCTGTGGCATCCACTTGGATAGTATAAATAGAATCATTGATCGTTTCGTTATTCTGTGGTTGGGTTATTGTGATCGTTGGGGGTTTCGTGTCTGAGCCTGTGCTCGATGAGCACGACAAAATAAACACAAAGCTAAGTAATGATAAAGCTAAGATTATATTTTTCATAAGTAATCTCCAAAATATTAATTAGTGTATTTTGCAATTTTGCAAGAATGATTAGTCAAGAAAATGAGGATATAATTAATTAAATTGAAATTATAAAAGCGCGCCCGCCCCGATTCGAACAGGGAACCGTCTGATCCGTAGTCAGGTGC
>CAYUTH010000313.1:0-2100 GCA_964447485.1 uncultured Candidatus Cloacimonadota bacterium
AAACTCGCTCTGAAACAGGGCACAACCGAGTGTGATATGGTTTTGAATATTGCTGAGCTTAAAGAACAGGGGTATAATTATATCCTCACCGAAATCGAGAAGATCGCTGAACTCTGCCATGAACAAGGAGCGAAACTAAAGGTCATCCTTGAAACTTGTCTGCTCAATGAAAGAGATAAGATCGTCGCATGCCTGATCGCAAAAAAAGCCGGTGCTGATTTTGTGAAAACTTCGACTGGTTTCTCTAAATCAGGCGCAACAGTCGAAGATATTATTCTGATGCGAACTGTTGTCGGAGATTATATGGGAGTGAAAGCATCAGGTGGAATTCGCGATACTAAAAAAGCTTTGGAAATGATCGCAGCCGGAGCAAATCGCATTGGAGCGAGCGCAAGTCTTGCAATTATCGGAGCGTAATTGAGAGTCATACTCGCTGGTTACAACATTGATATTTCCCAGCTTAGTTCTACTAAAACCAAATTAACACCTGAGACTATTTCCGCTGCGTATGCGCGTATAAGCCGTTCCAGGAAATCGGTCGATGAGCTTCGAGCGGATGCAGTCCTCGATGTAGAAAAGTCCAGAAGATCGAATAAGAATATTGTCTTTGAAATGGGGCACAGTTCTGTTGCAGAGCATGCAGTATTTAACTTTGATGTCATCGGTATTTCCCGTTATCTTACAGAATTTGTACAGCGTACACGGCTGGCTTCCTTTACGGAAAAATCACAACGCTATGTGACTCTGGACGGTGATTATATTATTCCTGAAGAGATCAAGAATGATAGTCATGTGTTACATAAATTCCAAGATACAATCCAATCACAAAACGACGCATATCTCTCACTTTTTGAAAAGCTGAAAACCTATTTCCAACAAACGACCAAGTTAACCAAAAAAGAGCTCGAAGGACGGGCAAAAGAGGATGCACGGTATGTGCTTTCCATGGCAACGCAAACCCAGATGGGAATGACCCTGAATGCGCGAAGTCTGGAGCATCTTCTCAAACGCTTGTATGCACTTCCTCTTATTGAAGCGAAAAACCTTGCAAACAGTTTGTATGAGCAAGTCAAGAATATCGCTCCTTCACTCATACGCTACATCGAGCCGTCCGGATATGATGCGCAAAAATATAGAACAAATGTCGTTGCCGGGTCCGAAAAACAGATTGAGAAGTGCACCCTTTTATCCTTTCCTGAATATGCAGATGAGAGAATTATTACAGGTTTGCTTTTCCGCTCGACCGGATCGGATTACAAAACTATTTTTGAAGATGTGAAACGTATGAGCACACAGGATAAAGATGAGATATTGCAACGATATTTGACCGATATCACCTGCCATGATTCCCTACCGCGCGAATTTGAATTGGTAGATCTGATGTTCCAGGTAAATATCAGTTCATCATGTTTTGCGCAGCTTAAAAGGCATAGGATTGCCACGGTCATTTCAACAGATTATAACCCGAAATTTGGTTATACAATACCAAAAAGTATTAATAAAATCGAGCAGAAAGATACTTTTCAGAAGCTCATGAAAGAGTCTGAAAAAACATATGATCTTCTCGCAACAAATTATCCCGAAGTAAAAAACTATATTCTGACGAATGCGCATCATAAAGTAGTATTATTCAAATGTAATATGCGGGAGCTCTGTCATTTTGCACGGTTGCGTCAAGATGCACACGCGCAGTGGGATATTCGGGAACTTGCCCAAAATATCATTGAAAAAGTAAAGCAGGCAGCGCCACTAACTTCGCAAATCATCTGTGGAAAAGACACGTTTGCTGAACATAAAGAAGAAATAGCACGCAGAAAACACTGATCGTACTGATTATCGCAGATAGAAATTAAAATTGTAGCACAAGATTCCGACCTGTCAAGGCGAAGTGAGGTGAAGACTGATCTTGCGATTATAAGATGGAGAGGACCGGAAAAATTTGACATAAAAAAATAATTAAAGTAGGAAAGGCATAAATAAGGAGTTCATAATGAATAAAAGGCAAAGGAAAAAAATAACTAATATATACATTAATAAGTGTAAAAATAAAGTAATTCTATAATATCCTCTCTATAATTATTCCCGATTAGAGAGGTTTTC
>CAYUTH010000314.1:0-2079 GCA_964447485.1 uncultured Candidatus Cloacimonadota bacterium
TGGTGGAGCTAACGGGGCTCGAACCCGTGACCCTTTGTCTGCCAGACAAATGCTCTCCCAACTGAGCTATAGCCCCACGTGTTGCGTAAAATCTATGTGCGAGTTTTTATGTCAAATTTTGCTGTTTGGAAATTGCTCTTTAATAATAATGGAAGTAATCTCGGGAATTACTGCAGTAACTTTTTTAGTGCACTGTTCAGAAAAGGTAAAAATATCTTGAACTTCAATCGCATAAATTATAATTTCTTTCGGAAGATCGGCATTGTGTTTTTTCATAAGTTCGAGTGCGCTGAACATATCCATGTCGTGCGGGGAACTGTGATGGAGTGTAGATTTGAATTCCTCGATGCCAAACTTGTAATAATTACCCGGGCGCCCATTCTTGGTTCTGATTGAATCAATTAATATAAGCTTGTCATAACCGATTATTTCATCAACAACGCGGAATCCAGCAGCGCTTGCTTCGATTACATCTATATCAGGGAGTTTTTCTTTGATCAGTCTGGCGACGTGAATCCCGACACCGTCATCAGAGAGAATTGTGTTACCAAGTCCAAGAACAAGGGTTTTCACGCTTAGTCTCTACGAATGGTTTCTACTATTGAATTGTCCTTGTTGTGAACGTTTATAATAAGAGGTGTCGAACCAGGTAATGAATGCGTCGCACACGCCATGCAGGGATCATAGGCGCGGAAAGCCATCTCTACCATGTTCAATAGACCATCTTCAACCTTGCCGTTCTTAATAAGAGCTTTGGCTGCTTTTGCGATAGAAAGTGACATTGCTGCAGAATTACCAACGGTCGCAACAATAAGGTTTACCGCTTTGACCATTCCCTGTTCATCAGTTTTGTAATGATGAATAAGTGTACCTCGCGCAGCTTCAACGATGCCAACACCTTCAGTTGGTGTCTCTGTAGGTATATTTCTGATATCTGGAGAGATGATCGTCTTATCTTCGAGCAGTTCAACAATATGCTCGGATGCGTATAATGCTTCGATCAGTCGTGCCCAGTGGAATGCCAGTGTATTATGTGCCGGTTTGCCACCGAGTGTTTCATACATACGTTCATATTCTTCTTGAGCCATTGGAGTTGCCATGCCGTCAGAAACATTGAGACGTGCAAGAGGAGCAACGCGGTAAATCCCGCTGTCTTTCCCATCTTCGAAGCCCTTCCAGCCGATGGTTTTGAGGAAGGGGAATTTCATATAACTCCATGGTTCGACATGTTCGGCGATCTGATCGAGATATTCATCAGGTCCGAATTTTGAAAATTCTTTGCCGTCAGGATCGACTACGCGGACTTTGCCGTCATAGAAATTCACTTTATTATTTTCATCGACCAAGCCCATATAATAGGTTTTGTGTTTATAAATATCTCCGATAATAAGATCAACATATGCATTATTGCCAAGGACAATTTTGTTGAATATCTCGATGCTTTCTTTTGCGAAATCTCGTGCTTCGAGAGCAATTTTCAGGAATTCCAGTCTTTTTTCTTCGGTCAATCCCTTTGAAACACCACCGGGAAGTCCCCCAACCGGATGGATGATCCTGCCGGAAAGATACGTGACGATATTCCTTATCTGCCTACGGTTTTTTATGACTCTTGTGCCGATTTCCAATCCAACTTTTGCAATGACGCCAAGGATATTGCGCTCTTTTGCAGGTGCTGATGGTGTGACAACAAAGTCCGGTCCGCCAAGGAAGAAGAAGTGCAGCATGTGGTCTTCATAAATATATGCGTCGTACACAAGCTGGCGGAGCTTCTTTGCGGTTTCAGTTGGTTTGACATTATATACGGCATCGACTGTTTTTGTAGAAGCCATATGATGAGCCATGGGGCACACCCCGCAAATTCGTGGTGTGATACGTGGCAGTTCTTCGACAGGACGGTCAATACAGAACTGCTCAAATCCCTTTAATTCCGGAATTTGCAGATATGCATTTTCGACATTGCCACTGTCGTCTAAAAATATTTCTATTTTACCATGACCTTCCAGTCTGGTAATAGGATCTATAGTGACTTTTGTACCCATGATAGATTATTTCTCCTCTTTTGAATCGGTCATAATTTTT
>CAYUTH010000315.1:0-2069 GCA_964447485.1 uncultured Candidatus Cloacimonadota bacterium
GAAAATCACACTTATATAACGCCTATTTTTGTCTTGACAAACGGGTCCACCTCATTTGATCACGTTTTAACAAATACGAATATATTGCTTGAGACGCAATATCTTCAGCAACATCCAAGCTTCCCACTTTATATAATGCATACGTATATGCAATACTATGTAATTTTTTTAGAAGCTTATCGTAAGGTGTTTTGTTGTTATCCATCTAAGCTATTTTGCGATATAAAAATTCAATAAAACATTAATATTATATAAGATATGAGACACAATGAATATGAATGGAAAATATAATAATATCTGTCAATATTTGAATGTTATTAATCTCAGGCTTTAACCAGAAAGAAATTTCTTGGTTTTGTAATTTTTTTTAGTGGTGGTGTCACACTTTTTGAAATTTTGTGATATATAAGTAAAAAAGCCAAATAATAGTCGCCATGAAAAAGAAAATATTCAATCCGGGCAGCAAGGTAGAGTTTTATGCTATATCGGGAAAGGAGTTACAAGAATTATGCAAACCGATATATTCTGAGATCATAGCCGAGTATTTGGATATGAATGAACATTATCCAGTCCTTACAGATATCTCTTCGTACGGAACAAAAGCAACTTATGAAGTAATCGTTGTAGGATTAAATGATGAAGGATACATGATCCTTACAGTTAACAACAAAAAGCAAATCTTGAAATTATAACAAATAAGGAGAGAAACATGATTGTTAAAAGAATCAATGATGGTAGTGGTGGAGAATACAAAGTGATAATAGCTAATGGCAAAGTATTCCTGATGCACGAAAGAAAACCTGTTTGTGGAGCTGCAGTTGAAAAAACGCCGACTTCACTCCTTGATAAGGAGGCACAATTTCCAGCAAATTATGAGATGCAAAATACGAGCACAAAATAGTATTGGGAGAATTTAGAGAATTTTATCATGACTCTCCTGACCGTTCTTCTTTGTTCAAAAAATAGAAATCGGGAGTTTTTTTAGATTTAATAAAAAATGCTGCTTAGAAAAAAATATCCATGGTTTTATTACAACCTTATTCATCTTCTTCTCCCATAAGTTTTCTAAGAATTGCCAGTTCTTCATCTGGTATTTGATGAATGCCTGTGCTGTCTTCAGGGTATTTATCCAATAAGTTGAGAATCATTTCGCCATCTTCAATACCAACTTGAAAATGTTCCTGGTGTGGTGTAGGTGGTTGAAGAACTTTTAAAGAATTGTTTTCTACAGTAAAAGAGAAGAAGAATGATTCGTCCATATCTTTTTCATTGGTAAAAACCACATGAATTGAATATATTGAATCTCTGAGCACTACCTCATAATCCAATACTTTCTTTATATAAAAACGAGGTTTATAATCACCCAAATCCTTTTTTGAGAAATAGTAGAACATTTTATTCAGTGTATTATTTTCCAAATGACTTTTAAATCGCAAAAGAAATTTTTTAATTATATCATTGATTTGTGGACTTAATATTTTTTTGGTGGTTATTACTCCAAGCTTCTTATAGGTTTCTGCCTTTATTTTCCGATTGATCCTGGAGATCCTTTGGCGGATAATCTCATTGGACTCACCAATAATATTTTCCATCCTCTGTACATTTGCTTCACATTGAAGGTATAAAATATATGTTTGAAGTTCCTTGGGAGAGAGTGTATCTTTAGCAGTATTTACTGCATCTAAGAACTCGTTTTTCTCATTATCAACGAAATCAAGACTCTCATATATCTTTGATTGAAGTTCGCCGGCCATATTGCCCATCATGTCATATTGTAATTTCTTTTCAGCTTTCAATCTATCAAAATATTGATTACAATAATTTTTACTCGTATTGACAATCCACCCTTCATGATTGTTATTTTCAATTTTTTCCCTTTTCAATAAATATGAATAAATCGTCTGTGATGCTATATCCTCGGCTGCATCAATACTTCCGACTTTGTATAATGCATAATTGTAGGCAAGAGTATGATAATTCTTCAGAAAAAGAGCATCATTATCAGCTTTTTTTTTCATCTTTCTTTAGCAGTCTCACCTTAATCTGCACAATTCATCAAAGAAATAATT
>CAYUTH010000316.1:0-2052 GCA_964447485.1 uncultured Candidatus Cloacimonadota bacterium
TCGTTTACTCTTTCCATGTTTTTTGAAGATAAGAATGAATTCATAATCTATTTTAAGAATTCCATTTCTTGGATAAGGATATGATCCCATCACAGAAGCCCCGCCAGTAGTATTGGTGGTTGTAACCTTCTGCCAGATTATCGCACCCATGTAATCGAATCCGATAGTTTCACAGAACTTTATTATCTCTGTTCTGATTGGAATGACTTTGTATCTGCCATAGTAAACCGACCGAGCAAATTGATCACCTATATTGATGCAAAGTTTACACCCGTCTTCCAGAACACGATAACATTCCATCCATACAATATCTAAATTATTTATATAATCTTCGTATGAGTCATTGAAACCAATTTGATTTTCAGAGCCGTAATCTTTCAGCTGCCAATAGGGAGGGGATGTGATAACAAGTTGTACAGATGAATTTTTAACTTCTTCCATATTTCTTGAATCACCGAAAATTATACTATGTTTAGTTTTCATTATTATTCGTTGTGACTTTCCGGTCGCATTTGAGGGAATAATATGACATCTTTTATATTATGAGAATTAGTAAAAAGCATCACGATCCTGTCGATACCGAGTCCGAGTCCGCCCGTTGGTGGCATGCCGTATTCCATAGCTTCGAGGAAGTCCTCATCGACTTCGCTTGCCTCGACATCTCCAAGTTCTCGCTGCTCTGCCTGGCTTTCCAGGCGTTCTCTCTGATCTATCGGGTCGTTCAATTCACTAAAGCAGTTACCGAGTTCAAGCCCGGCAATAAATATCTCGAAGCGCTCTACAAGGTGGGGATTTTCAGGTTTTGATTTTGCAAGCGGAGAAATCTCTTTCGGAAAATCTATCACAAAAGTAGGCTGGATAAGATTGTCTTCTACAAAGCGCTTGAAAATCTCATCAACAATTTTTCCAAAGCTCTTTATATCCAACTCGATCTCATGCTCTTTGCAAAAAGCAAGAAGCTCATCCATATTTGAATTTTCTACATCGATGCCTGCATATTCTTTGATAAGCTGAAGCATGGGCTTGCGCTGCCAGGGTTTTGATAAGTTTATTGTATGGGAATCATATTTGATTTCTAAAGTGCCGCACACCTCCTGTGCAATGCCAGTGAGCATATCTTCGACAAGATTCATAATATCATTATAATCTGCGTATGCTTCGTACAGTTCAATCTGCGTGAATTCAGGATTGTGAGTTCTATCCATGCCTTCATTACGAAAGTCCTTGCACACTTCATAAACCTTTTCAAATCCGCCAATTATCAGACGTTTCAAATAGAGCTCATCCGCAATTCGCAGATACAGTTCCATATCGAGTTTGTTGTGCTGGGTCACAAATGGCTGAGCTGCTGCGCCGCCGTAAATTGGCTGTAGAATAGGGGTTTCCACTTCGATATATCCCCGGGCATCAAGAAATTCTCTCATCATTTTGATGATCTTACTGCGCGTTTTGAATGTGTCTTTCACTTCAGGATTGAGTAGAAGGTCGAGGTAGCGTTTTCGGTATCGAAGCTCCTTATCGGCAAATTGGTCATACACGATTTTTTCACCGTCCTCGATCTTTTCTTTCACAACAGGGAGAGGGCGGATCGCCTTTGCAAGGAATGTGAATTCTTCTGCATGGATCGAGAGCTCGTTGGTCTGAGTATAGAAAACGAAACCCTTCACGTGTACAAAATCACCAAGATCACATTGTTTGAAGATTTGATATCTTTCCTGTCCCACATCATCACGTTTTATGTATATCTGTATCTTGCCGGTTTCATCTTCGATATGACAGAAGCTTGCTTTGCCCATTTTCCTGAGAGAGCGGATTCTGCCGACAACATCTACACGGGTTTTATTTTTTATCAATGATTCGGGATCATCAAAAATATCTTTTATATGATGGGAACGAGCTGCTTTTGTCGGGAACGGATTTGTCCCCATCTCGAGCAGGCGCCCAAGTTTTTCTTTTCTCGCATGTATGAGTTGATTTTCATTGTCCATGAGAACCTCGGTTACTTCAATGATCTATTTTTTAAAAAAGCATCAATGAATTGGTCAATATTTC
>CAYUTH010000317.1:0-2024 GCA_964447485.1 uncultured Candidatus Cloacimonadota bacterium
ATTTTTGATGACATAACTTTGGGGGTAGAATAATGTGTCAAGTTTCATGACCCTATCCCTTGATATGCTATTTTCTTAATGTATCAAACTGGGAGTCAATAAAAAAAGATCGTATTTTTTATGTAAAGAAATGCTCCTAATTGAGAAAAAGAAATATGGACTACATTGACTGTTTGCCCTATAGCGTAGCGTATAGGGAAGTCAATGTGAAATCGACACAGTCGATTCACTCCATAACTTAAATAGTCAAACGGGCTTCGCCCGTCCGCCCACTGGCGGATAGTCTAATCCCTGACACAACGAATAGAAAAACCATAGTACTTATAGTAGCTGTAACGGGCGACTCCTGAATAATCGTAATACAGTAGCCGATTCCAGGCATTATTACTATCGTACTCTGTAGAAGACCAAAAGTACGCGGTGTAACCAATATAGCCGAAATAACCATTATTGTAGTAACGGTAACCACCGGGCAACGCTGTAAAACCGCTTTCATTGGTAGCACCTGTATTGGGACTAATCCAATGAGCAGTGCCTGTCTCTTTCATTTTACCACCTGCAACACTGCTACCTCCAAGGAAATCAACTAATGTCTGCCAATCATCATCAGTTGGCACATGCCATCCTTCTGGGGCTAAGCCACGTGAGTCATCTTCATCCACCGCATACCAGTTGTAGAGAGCTCCATACGTATCTGCATTAGCAGAATTATTGTTATAATAGCAATAGGCTCCGTTAGTTGTGCTTGTCCAATCATCGTTATCGGTTAAATGAGGAATCGGGTCACCATTTCGATAATGGGTAACTTTCAGGTTTTCAGCCATCCAAAGTTGGTTACCAATTTGGATTGTCTGATAGATATTTCCATCAAAATCAGTAACTGTAGTATTTGTTGAGTATTCAATTTCATTTGAATAACTTGAACTATTTGATCCAGCGTAAGCTCTCACGCGATAAAAATATTCATGATCTGTAGTAATATTATCAGGAAATGTTGTTATATTGCTAGCAACTTTTCCATAATTATTATTCCAGGAGCCATTATCTATTTTTCTCGAAATAATGAATCCTTCTTCACCAGTGCTGTTATCATTCCATTTTATCGTTATTGAGGATTTGTTACTAACTATTCTTAAATTTGTAGGTGCTGGAATAGTTACATTTGTATCATAAGGATTATTAAATTCAAATTTATCGCATGACAAAATCATCAGAAATAGTAAAAGTAATAAAATGATCTTTCTCATTGTCTCACCTCCGGTTGCGCTTTACTATTATAATTGCCGGAAACGATCCAGCTAATTATGGCGTATATACAGGTTACACTGGCAGAGCCATAACATATATTTCTATAGTTTTCGTATTGTTCTGTTTTATCTCTTAAATCTAATGCATCTTCTGAGGTCGTTGCACTATTATAATCATCATAAGCATTATTTGCCTGTGTGTTCATCAGGATACCAGTTCCAGTAAAAAGTATTGTAGATAAAGTACCAATCCAGCCATTCGTTCGCCAACTTTTTGCCTTATTCCTATACCAACTATAGGATTCAACATCAAAATTTGCATACACATTTTGTTTTTCTTTGATGGTGACTTTTTGGGATATTGTTGTATAATCTGGATCACGTAAAGTAATAAAGTGTTCACCAGCGGGTAATTCAAGAGTGCTTTGAGTAATTTCTTTAGTATCTTTATTATCAACAAATATCTTTAATCCCTCAGCTTTTTTGTGGTCATGTATTTCTTTAGCTGTAACCGTTAAAAAACCTGTTTTGGGTTTAGGCTCTAATTGTATTGAAATTTTTTCATCAAGCTTTATATCAACTTGCTTATCATCATTATAATGGTAATCTCTCCGAGCTGAAATTATATGTAATCCTGGTGTAAGTTTAGCCACAATTTTGTCTTTTCCGAAATAATTATTATCAATATATATTAATGAGTTCGGAGCATCAATTATTACTGAACCACTATATTCATTCATTATAATTGTATCCTTGAAACTTTTTCCTGCAACAATT
>CAYUTH010000318.1:0-2023 GCA_964447485.1 uncultured Candidatus Cloacimonadota bacterium
GTCTTGGATTAGAAGCACTCAGCGAAGGCGCAGAGCGATGCGATTTTGTGGAAAGCTCACACAAAGTTATTAAGATTCTTCAAAAAAATATCACTGATCTCACTTTTGAAAAATCTGTACATATACATAATTGTTCAGTCTTCAGCTTCTTAAATAATTGTACAGCTATCTACGATCTGATCTTTTTTGATCCTCCATACAAAAGAGAATTTGCAAGTAAAATCATAAAAGCAATATATATGAATAACATTCTCTCTGACGACGGAATAATTGTCGCAGAAACAGGAAAAAACGAAGTTGTCGCAGAATTTGAGAAGTTTATTATAAAAGAAAAAATTTATGGTGATACAAAGGTGACAATATTAAAGAAAGGAACAGTATGAGTCTTACACTGTATAATACGTTTTCTCGTAAAAAAGAAGAATTTAAACCCATCAGAAAAGATGAAGTTGGGCTATATACATGTGGACTTACTGTTTATAATTACGCACATATCGGAAACTTGCGCACCTATATTTTTGAGGATATTCTCAAACGGGTGCTTTTATATGATGGGTACAAAGTCACTCATGTGATGAATATTACCGATATTGGGCACCTTACATCGGATGCTGATACCGGTGAAGACAAGATGGTAAAGGAAGCGAAAAAAGAGGGGAAAACAGTGTGGGAAATCGCTGATCATTACACAACTGCTTTTGAAAACGATCTTATCCGGCTCAATATCCTACCGCCAGATCATCATGTCAAAGCCACTGCGCATATTCAACAGATGATCGATCTTATCAAACGATTGGAAGAAAAGGGATTTACATATATCGCAGATGGGAATGTGTATTTTGATATTTCAAAATTTCCCGAATATGGAAAATTGGGAAGAGTAAATATAGAGAGTTTGAAGGCAGGTGCACGTATTGAGGTAGATTCTGCAAAAAAGAATCCCTTCGATTTTGTGCTCTGGTTCACAAAATCCAAATTCGATGATCAGGAAATGAAATGGGACAGTCCTTGGGGGAGAGGATATCCTGGCTGGCATGTTGAATGTTCTGCTATTTCCATGTGCTATCTCGGAGAAACATTTGATATTCATTGCGGAGGGATCGATCATATTCCTGTTCATCATACAAATGAGATTGCACAAAGTGAAGCTGCAACAGGCAAAAAATGGGTTAATTACTGGCTTCATGCTGAATTCCTTATAATGAATGAAGAGAAGATGAGTAAGTCCAAAGGTGGTTTTCTCACTTTATCCAAACTTGAAGAAATGGGCTACTCTCCAATGGTGTATAGATATTTTTGTCTTGGCGCACATTACAGGCAGCCATTAACTTTCAGTGATGAAGCGATAGAAACTGCAAAATCTGCGTATAATCGTTTGATAAATATTATTATTGATATTAAGAAAAATTGTGCGGAGAGTAAACCAAATCTTGAATTTGTTAATAAGATGAAACAACTCTTCAGTAAGAAAATTAATAATGACCTGAATATGCCGGAAGCGCTTGCAGTATTGTGGCAGGTGCTGCGTACAGATGAAATCGGTTATTTGGAAAAGTATGATCTCATACTTGAATTTGATCGTATATTCGGTCTGAATTTGGATAGAGTAGAGCAAGTTCTTGAGGATGAAGCTCAGCAAAAGGTTGATGTCCAGCTAGTTGAGAAGCTAATAAAGGAACGGGAGGATGCGAGAAAGAGTAAAAACTGGGCAAAATCTGATGAAATCAGGGACAAATTGAGTGAAATGGGAGTGGAGGTTCGTGATAGTTCAGGGGGTACATTCTGGCGCATGAAATCATAATGTAGATTTTCTATTATATTTCCCAAAGTTCATGATATTTTCATATATGTATTAAATTCATATTTAAATAATATAAAAAAGTATAAAAAATTTGACAGTATTTTTGCAATTTCGGCAATCTGTATTTTCTAAGTATAGAGTGGTATAAAAGTGTGAAAAATATAGTCGCCACCATAGCTCAGGGGTAGAGCAGGGGTTTTGTAAACCTCTGGTCGGGGGTTC
>CAYUTH010000319.1:0-2019 GCA_964447485.1 uncultured Candidatus Cloacimonadota bacterium
ATTTCAGGAGAAGTATCGTTCATCAATAAACTTCTTTGCAAAATCTAATAATCTTCAATCGCAATTATAGATTCTAAAATATCCTTAAGGTACAAATAATCTTTATTATGCATATACTATTTGATTTAATATTTCTTTTTTAATTGTTTGTTTCAGATTCGACTCCATTCCTAAGTCAATTTCTCTTTGTAGATTCTTTTCTAAAAACCTCTTAAGCTCTAAGAAATTATGAAGAGTTTTGCTTTCCTTGCTCATTTCAATTACAATATCTATATCACTCTGATCCTGATAAGTTTCTTTTACAAAACTTCCAAAAATGCCAATTCTTAGGACACCAAATTGTTCTTTTAGTAAATCTTTATTATTTCGAATAAAACTAATTATTTCATTGAGGTTCATATATCGTATTTCATATCACACTTTATTGAACTGTTGATAAAACACTTTTAATTTTGGATCTTTTATATTTTCCATATTCCCTTTTTCCTTTTCTCCTTTTTCCTTTCGTTCCCGCACTTCGTGCCCCTCACTTGCAATCTTAACTTTCTGCAAGTGACCTAATTCAGGGCAGTTATGCGTTTTATCTTAAATATTTATTCTTTTATGATTTTCTTGAATTTTTTTATTAATATCTCTTTTTTGTCTATTTTTTCCCATGTGAAATCAGGATCATTTCTGCCGAAGTGACCATAGGCAGCAGTTTTCTTATAAATAGGGCGTTTAAGTTGGAGATGGGAAATGATCCCCTGGGGGGTCAATGGAAAATGTTCTTTGATAAGTGAAATGATCTGTTCATCATCTAGTTTACCAGTCCCGAATGTGTCGACCCATAGACTTAAAGGTTCTGCAATACCAATAGCATAGGATATCTCGATCTCGAATCTGTCGGCAATACCTGCCGCAACTATATTTTTTGCTATATAGCGAGCCATATATGCAGCGCTGCGATCTACCTTTGACGGATCTTTCCCTGAGAATGCACCGCCACCGTGACGACCCATGCCGCCATAGGTGTCAACAATGATCTTTCTGCCGGTTAAACCCGCATCAGCTTGAGGTCCACCGATCACGAATTCTCCTGTAGGATTGATATGAAAGACCGTTTCACTATCAAGATAATCTCCACATACAGGCTTTATCACATGTTCAATAATATCTTTCCGAATTTTATCTCTATCGATGCCTTCAGCATGCTGGTTCGATACAACGACTGTATGTACGCGCTTGGGGACGTCTCCATCATATTCAATTGTTACTTGTGACTTTCCGTCAGGACCTAAATATGGAATAAGACCGTTTTGACGAACCTCAGTAAGTTTCTTAGTCAGCTTATGTGCAAGCATGATAGGCAAAGGCATTAATTCTTCTGTCTCAGTACAAGCGTAGCCAAACATCATTCCCTGATCACCGGCTCCCTGCATGTGATGAGCAGCCTTATCAACATCCACACCGAGAGCAATGTCATGTGATTGAGGAATAATGCTGCAGAACACTCCACAATTCTCATAATCTATACCGAGTTTACTATTGGTGTAACCAATATCTTTAAGTGTGTCTCTTACGATTTTATCTATATCTACAAAACCTTTTGTTGTAATTTCTCCGAACACCCACACTGCACCATTCTTGGTCGCAGTTTCGGCAGCAACTCTAGAATTTTCATCCTGTCTAATGCATTCATCGAGAACTGCATCGCTTATTTGATCACATATTTTATCAGGATGTCCCTCTGTTACAGATTCTGAACTAAAAAGATATTTCTATAATGCTCTGGCTTATAAGGTCCTTCAACAGGAATATCAATATATTTTGCCTGCTCTTCCGTTAAACGAGTCAATTTTGCATTAACTTTACCAAGATGTAAAAGTGCAACTTCTTCATCAAGTTTTTTAGGTAATCTATACACCTTTTTATCAAAATTATTTTTCCACAATTCCATCTGAGCAAGCACCTGGTTAGTAAAAGAATTGCTCATAACAAATGAAGGATGCCCTGTTGCATTTCCAAGGTTGACCAATC
>CAYUTH010000320.1:0-2010 GCA_964447485.1 uncultured Candidatus Cloacimonadota bacterium
TGGACAATCTGTTGTATATTCAACACAGTATGACTTTGTTTTATACTTTTTTTTTTGTTAATATAACTCCTCGACTATGATATTCAATATTCCATTGATTCAGGAAACAGTTGGCAGCACCCGTCGCTGAATTTCTTATATCAGCACATACCGCCAGAAAATGATACGTTGTCTTTTACCTGGCTGTCAGACGATGATATACCCAATCTTGACCTGAACACTATAAAGTTCAAAATAATCCCAATGGATAATGACACCGGAGTTATCGGAGAAAGCAACATTTTCCATGTGGACAATGAGACCGGCCCGGTTGTATTAAGCAGTTTTCCAAAAGTTTATGCATTATGGCAGGATACGATAATCATAGACTTTGACAGATCTATTAATGCCACGACATTATCCGGGAATCTACTGGTCAGTGGAAGTCGATCCGGAGATATTACCGGAAATGATAATTTCCTGAATGATTACCATTCGCTTTTCTTTACACCAGACAATCCCTTCATGACAAATGAAACAATATCGGTTGTACTAAAGGCTGGATTGTTAGATAATCTTGGTAAAGGACTGGATGGAGACAACGATGGTGATCCGGAAGGTTCACCAACCGATGACTACTCCTGGCAGTTCAGGAGTCCGTACCTGGGAGACTACGATAACAGTGACGTCGTTGACGTGCAGGATTTGATCATATTTGCTGAAAAGTGGCAGCAGGACAAACAGGACATGCTGTTTGAGATCGGTCCGGCAGCCGGAGAATTACCATATTTAGAACTGGTACCGGATAGCATTATTGACTTTGAGGACTTTGTGACACTGGCTCGGATGTGGAATTTCTCTATTGGTTCGACTGATTTACTGGCTATGTTTACTAATGAGAATAATGGAGAATTGATTAACCAGCCCTCGTTGGCAAAACAAGCAAATTCCCCCACTACAAAACCGGCAAAAGAGATATTAGACGAGACAGTACCAATCAAAAAGAAAGACATCAAGGTAAAACAAACTATCTCTAATCGGCCCGTTGTAAGCCTGAATCCGAAGATAAGTGACGACCCTTGGGCAAATTCAACGAATGGCTGCTTTGAAGTTGAAGTAAAACTCGATGAATCGATTGATTTGTCCGGGGCACAATTGGTTTTCCAGTATGATAAAGATTTATTGAATTTCGACGGATTCTTGAAAACACCGGAAAATGAACAACCAATGTCAAAATCTCTGGCTAAGACGCTGATGAGTCAGGAGACCAATAATATTTCAAACGTGAATGTTGGAACCGATAAATTAATAATGCAACACGATGAAGAAAATGTAGTGCTCCTGGATATTGTTCAGATATCAGATTTGGATCAATTTGCTAATAAAGATGGCAATATCTTAATTCTTCAATTTAGTGTTATTAAAAGCGGTGTATCTGATATCAAATTCCACTATTCCACTTTCGGAGACAAAGCAGTGGCATTAAGTAAGGGCGAAGGATCTGAGCAAATTGATTCAAAATTGTTGGTTCCCGAGTCTTTCGCCGTATATCAGAATTATCCGAATCCATTTAATCCGGTTACAACAATTAAATATCAGGTGCCAGCAGATGCTGAGGTATTCATCAGAATATATGATCTTCAGGGAAAGCTGGTGACCGAACTAGTTAATGATCACCACACTCCGGGGTACTATTTGACCCGATGGAATGGCAGGAATGACGTTGGCCAGATGGTTTCAAGCGGTTTGTATTTTTTCCAATTCCACGCAAGATACGGTAACAAATCGTATATGAAAACCAGGAAGATGATGATCTTAAAGTAAATTTCATTTAAACATATACAAAATAGGCGCCCGGGATTGATGAGATTTCGGGCACTTTTTATAATAAAATATGGTCTAATGGACAAAAATGGTTGCTATTTTGCCAGGATTTGTTTGATAAACTTGATTTTTCTTTCTCTATTCAAGCCGCGGTAAGGGCAAACTAAGGGTCGGTACAGTTAATGTGCTGACCCTTTTTTTAAACTT
>CAYUTH010000321.1:0-2002 GCA_964447485.1 uncultured Candidatus Cloacimonadota bacterium
TCTTTGTGGACAATAACATTCAATGGACTCGGAGGGCATGATATCGGTAATTGTATTATTGAAACTGATGAGGAAAATATTATGGTGATAGGAGAAATACATTCTCGCTCAATAGATACATTTTTAGGATTCTATAACCAAGATGGAGATATAATATGGGAAGAAATGCTGGATGAAATTGCTGCTGGTAAAACTGTTTTGCAATCAAAAGATGATAACTTTATAGCTTATAGCTATGGGGGAGTATCCAATAAAACAAATATATATAAATTTGATTCAGAAAAAAATATAATGTGGAATAGAGAATTTGATTATTATCCAGCTAATGGTGATAGATGTTTTCAAGAATTAGAGAATGGTTCATTAATCTGTGGAGGAGAAACCCATTATAATAATGACTATTTTATTCTAACAAAAACTGATTCATTGGGACAAGTATATTCCATAGATGGACCAGAAAATCAACCAAATTTAATTTCATTAGATATATATCCAAATCCAATAAAAGATTACTGTACAATATCGTTTAATAATCATAATATTTCATTGAAAGACCCACGAATTACTATCTATAATATCAAAGGACAAAAGATCCGGGAACTGGAAGTAGAGAATTTCAAACTAGGAATAAATGAAGTAATGTGGGATGGTAATAATTCGAATGGAATGAAAGTAGCTTCAGGGATTTATTTTTGCGTTATTAAGGATGGGAAAAACGAAGTGGTGAGGAAGATGGTGATGATAACCTCACCCTAACCCTCTCCTTTCGCAAAGGAGAGGGAACTAAAGGGAGAGGTTTTTTATAATCCATAAAAATTTGACAATAATTTACACACGCCGGCATTGTTACTCATACGTTTATGGAAAAATATAGTATAAGTGCAGCGGGAAAAAAACATAGGAGCCCAACAAAAATGGGCTTTACAGGATTGTGTAAAACAATAGCACCACAAATCATATATTACAAGGCATTTATGGAATTCATAAGTGCCTTTTTTCTTATCATATATTTTAACTATCTTTTAGGAGTTAGGCATGCTTAACGAGATCAAGATTTTACAAAATCTGCAGGAGCTCGATGATAAGATCCTGCGAAATACGAAAGAGATCAAGCGTTTGCCTAAGGTCGTGCAGGAGCTGGAAGAGAAGTACAGTTCCGAGCAGGAGTCTGTGAAAAATATCACACAGCGGCTCGAACAAAACCTTATGCAGCAGAAAAAACTGGAGCTTGACATCACATCCAATAATCAGGATATTAATAAGTACGAGAACCAATTGCTTTCTGTCAAAACGAACAAGGAATACAAAGCCCTTAACGCAGAGATCACTCATCGAAAAGAAAAAAATGCTGACATCGAAGAACAGCTCATTGAATTCATGGAAGAAGAGTCTGTTCTCAGAGAAGAAAAAAAGAAATTTGAAGAACTTTTTCAAAAGGATCAAAAGATCTTTGAAGTGGAAAAAGCAAAGATAGATAAGCAGGTTGCTGAACTTCAAAAAAAGGTCGATGCACTGGAATCTGAAAAATTAAAATTGTCAAAAGAAATCCCCGACCTTCTCTTCCGTAGGTATCAGCGGCTTATCAAGCATGGACAGGGAAAAGCTGTCGTGACCTTAAGCAAAGGCACATGTACCGGCTGTCATTTTCGTGTCCGTCCGCAGATCATGGTCGAAGTTTCTAATAATGACAGGATCATAACCTGCGAAAATTGTTCAAGAATATTAATTGCACCTAAAAGTGCTGAAGATAATTAGACGATCGCCTCCCGATTCGGGAGAAGGAAAGTCCGAACACCAGGAGCACAATACTACGTAACACGTAGTTCCAGTGATGGAAAGAGAGTGCCACAGAAAAGAAACCGTCCCGACTCGTCGGGGCAAGGGTGAAAAGGTGGTGTAAGAGACCACCAGTGCCGGTGGTGACATTGGCAGCTTGGAAAACCTTATTGGTGCAAGGTCAAATAGAAGAGGAATCCGCCTCTGGCGGGTACGAAATGCTCCA
>CAYUTH010000322.1:0-2000 GCA_964447485.1 uncultured Candidatus Cloacimonadota bacterium
GGTGCCATTGAATCAGTTTGCCATCTACACGGAACAGAAAATCAACATTGGAACGTTGATAGGGTATGATATGAATGTCACTGGCTCCTTTTCGAACTGCCTCAATAAGGCTTCCTTCAAACAGGTTGACGAGCAAACTTTTATTAATTTCATCATCAAGGGCATATTCATCGAGCCCCTCTTCTTTTCCCTCTTCCGGCACTTCCTCTATCTGCTCACCTGCTTCACTGAGGATTTCAAGGAATTCATTTTTTTGGGGTGCAATGATCTTTATGAGTTCCTCGATAGTGGATAACGGGCAGTAAGCTACCTCGTATTTTTTAAACTCAGTATTCAGTGGTATTTTTTCTACAATTTTATCAGTAGGGTCAGCAGCCAGAATAACTAAAGTAGTGCGTCTTCCTTGTGCGATTTGATAAGGAAGCACCTTCCTATACAGCAGTTCGCGTTTCAGATCATCAGGGAACTTCGAAAGTATATCTCTGGTATGCTTTATCTGGGTTTGATCCAGTTTATCAACATTGATTTCTACTTTTCTAAACGCATAAAGGTCGGCAAGAAGCCCATAGACATCATCATGTTTAACCTTAAGGTCAGCAACTAGAATATCCTCTAACCTTCTGGGATTGGAAGGGTCCTCATCTGCTTGAATGATAAGAGCTTTATTTAGAACGTCTTTATCAATAACGCCTTTATCAACTAATAGTTTACCTAAGCGCGATTTTCCTAACATATATTTTCCTATACTATTACATGCCTGGTGTTTTGGGAGAAACAGTTGCGATTTCCGCAGAAACAACGGTTAATGCAGTGATCACAATACCAATAAATGCTCCTATAAGTGTTTGGATAGATGAAATTAGATTTTGCATTTTGTAGGTTGTTTCTTTTTCATAAAATTTTGCGATCTGTTGAGCCGCGGTCAGCACATTACCGGTTTCCGAACCTGTTTTGAATCTACTTAAGGTTGTCTGATTAAACACCTTTGCCGCAGCAAGTGCAGGCACAAGGGACATACCTTCTTTCAACATCAGTGGAATAGTTATTTCTTTGATGTTTCTTTCCATGTACGCATTCCTGCATGCCTCGGCTGAAGCTTGAATTGTCTCGATGTTGTTTTCGGCACCAGAATAAATTGCTGCGAAGACACGGCAGAAAATTTCAATACTCGATTTATGCAGGAGCTTTCCTATGACTGGCAGTTTGATGATCATTCTATCCCGCCATACACGCCCATCAGGCGTGCGCCACCAAATCCCCAATACAATGATCGGTATAATGACTAATAATCCCATCCACCACCAATTAGCTGCAAAAAAATCACTCATCTGAAGGGTGGCAGCAGTGAGCTTTGGTACCTCAACACCGGATTTTATAAATAACTGCGCAGTAGTAGGAAAGATAGAAATAATATAGTAAAGCACAGCAGCGATCATTGCCAAAACGGTGAACATAGGAGTCATCAATGCCTGCTTCATACTCTTTTTGTATTCCATATCCCGTTCCATGAACTTGGCTGTTGCGTCGTATACCTCAGCCATATTACCACTCTTAGTGGCAAGGCCAAGCATGTAGGCGGGGAATTTACCAAACACATCAGCATATCGGTTAAAAACTTCTGTTCCTTCCTTACCCTTTTTAAGTTCACTTTCTATTTTTTTCAGCGTGGATCTTAGTGTCGGGTTTGTCTCTTCTTCAGCAAGCATACGCAGGATTTTATCATAGCTCATTTGTTCCTTGAGCAGGAATGAGCTGAGATTGACGAACATGAGGATATTTGCGAAGGATGGTTTGGATTGAAAATCAAAAATTACAGGCTCGATCTTCGCATTTGTATATCCTATTCTTGCAAGTGCCTGTGCGAGTTCAAGCTTAGAAAAAGCAACTTGTTTTCCCTTAACCTTTTTACCGCTTGGCAGTTTTATTTTATAGATGAAGTTTGTTTTTTGGTCAATGTGATTTACAGAAATATTCTGCTTTATTTCAGTATCATGAATGAG
>CAYUTH010000323.1:0-1987 GCA_964447485.1 uncultured Candidatus Cloacimonadota bacterium
ACTGTGGAATTCACACCGCCTGCAACGTGTACGAGATCGGGTTTCTCCTGCAGGTGGAATTGCTCGAATCCGATCCTTATTTTTGCTGTTTGTACGCCGTGAGTACCTGATCCCACTCCAAGATATACATCTGGTTTAGGAAATCCAAGTTGTTCAAAAAATATCTCTGAGAGATTCTTGTCGTAATGTTGCCCGGTATGAATGAGCAGCGGTGTATATCGTGAATGTTTTTTTAATTCAAAGTAAACGGGACCCACCTTCATGAAGTTTGGACGAGCCCCTACAACTAAGGCAATTTTCACTGTATTTTAATAACGTTTTTTATTAAAACTTGAACCTTGACGTCTTGGTCGACTATTTCGCTCAACAATCGCCCCTTCTACGTCCTTCATACTCAACTGGACTTTTCCATCACCATCGATACCAATGACCTTGACCTTTACTTTATCACCGAATCCAATAACGTCTTCAATATTTTCTGTCCGTTTATTTTCAAGATTAGATATATGAACTAAGCCTTCCTGGCGAGGAAGAAATTCTACAAAACAACCAAATTCACGCACATTCTTTACAACACCGTTATAGATCTTTCCGATTTCGGGTTCTTCTACGATAGCAGCAATTTTTTCTCGTGCTTTTTGAATTGAATCTCTATCTGGAGAAGCAATTCGAACAGTGCCGTCATCATCTATGTCAATAGCTACGCCGGTTTCTTCAATAATCGACTTGATCATCTTGCCCTGAGGTCCGATGATATCGCCGATTCTGTCAGTTCTCACCTTCATAACCTCGATGTGAGGTGCAATAGGTGAAATATCCGGGCGTGGTTCTGCAATGGTTTCTTTGATCTTACCAAGAATAAAGAAACGCCCTTTATGAGCTTTTTCCAGGGCAATGGTCATTATCTCGTGAGTGATACCTTCCACTTTGATGTCCATCTGCAGGGCTGTAATACCTTTATCGGTTCCTGCAACCTTGAAATCCATGTCGCCGTAATGATCTTCCATACCCATAATATCTGTCAGCACAGTAAATTTATCATCTTCAAGAATGAGCCCGTTTGCGATACCGGCTACAGGTCCTGTGATTGGCACACCGGCAGCCATCAAAGATAATGTTCCGCTGCACACTGTTGCCATTGATGAAGATCCGTTTGATTCCAGGATTTCTGAAACAATTCTGATCGTGTAGGGAAATTTTTCTTCATCCACAGGAATGACCGGGAATAAAGAACGCTCTGCAAGATTTCCATGCCCGAGTTCTCTTCTACCAGGTCCTCTCATAAAACCAGCTTCTCCCACACTAAATGGAGGAAAATTGTAATGAAGATAGAATTTCTTTTTATACTCTTCACCGAGTTCATCGATAACTTTCTCATCAGAACTCGTGCCGAGAGTTACAACTCCGAGAGACTGAGTTTCTCCTCGGGTAAACAACGCAGATCCGTGTGTAAATGGTAAAATATCTACTTCACATGTGATGTCACGGACGTCATCTAAACCTCTTCCGTCAACACGGGTGTTCGTTTCGAGTATCTTTTTTCTCAGTAATTTTTTGAGATTTCCTTCAAATGCATCGGCGATCTGCACTTTTTTCTGTTCGAATTCTTCGGCAGGAAGTTTCTCCTCAAAAGACACGAGCACTTCATCTTTAATAGCATCAAGTGCAGCATTTCGTTCCAGCTTATCTGGAATATTCAATGCGTTCTGTATTTTTTCTGTAGTCGCTTTTACTACTTCCGAAATAAGATCTTCATCAATTACATCAAGCTCATACTCGCCTTTTGGTTTTGCAGCTTTTGCAATGAATTCATTTTCAAATACGATCAATTCCCGAATACTGTCATGAGCTTTGGTAAGTGCATCAAGCATCTTCTCTTCACTGATTTCATGAGCGCCAGCTTCGACCATCATAATTGCATTATCTTTCCCGGCAACTGCAAGATCGAGTTGGGAAGTTGCAAACTGCTCTACTGTAGGATTGATAA
>CAYUTH010000324.1:0-1978 GCA_964447485.1 uncultured Candidatus Cloacimonadota bacterium
ATTGAAGCATATATTAAGATCGAGGAAAAGAAAAAATTAGAATTATAATCAATGCCTGTAAAAAGCGTACTTGTAAATTTGTATCTTCCTACATCTCATTCACTTAAGAATAAAAGAAGTATCACACAGAGTATTATAAAAAAACTAAAAAACCGCTATAATGTATCTGTTGCAAAGCTCAGCGGACTTGATAAATGGCAGCATGCAGGCATCGGCATCTCTGTTATTTCAAACGACCCGATTATTATTGACAAGACCCATTCGGACATTATAACTTTTATCGAAACTAATTATACAGATGTCCAGGTAATGAGCGTGCAGGATTACGAATAATGCAGCAGCATAGAGTCGAACGATTGAATAAACTTCTTCACCAAACTCTCTCAAATATTATTGGTTTTGAACTTCTTGATAGTCGATTGGAAGAAGTTAATGTCGAATACGTAATTGTCTCTTCTGATATGCGGGATGCAACAGTTTTTGTTACTGTTTTAGATGAAGGAAAAAAATTCGTGGCACTCGAAGGTTTGAACAATGCACGCAAAGTGATAAGGAAGAAGCTGGCTGATTCATTAAACCTGCGCTTCACACCGCGATTGCACTTTAAATTTGATACACAGGAACCTATGGCGCAGCGTATCGAGGAAATAATTGAGAAAGAGAGAGAACGAAATGAATCTGAATGAGTTCAAAGAAACCCTATCAAAACTGATCGGAAGCCACGATACTTTCATACTTACCACTCATGAAAATTCTGACGCTGATGGAGTTGGAGCGGAGTATGCAGTTTATCTCTATCTTGAAATGTTAGGAAAGAACGTGCGAATGATAAATAACGATAAACCTTCACCTGAGTGCGAGTTTCTGCATATTGGAAATAAAGTTCACACCCGGATTGGCACTCTCGACAAAAATGCAATTGTCTTTATGCTTGACTTCAATGAGATAGATAGGGTTGGAAAAAAATTAATTCCCTTGCTTACATCGGGTAATCAGATCGTAAGGATAGATCATCATAAAAAACCGGAAGCGATGCTGAATTGCATTTCTTATATTGATGATACGGCATCTTCCACATGCGAGATTGTGTTCACAATTATCAAAGATGAACTTCCTCAATTTCCTCAAGAAGTGCAAAAAAAGATCGCTCTTGCACTATACAGCGGAATTATCTTCGATACGAACAATTTTGCAAATAAAAATGTATCTCCCCAAACATTTGAAGTATGTGCTCATCTCAAAGCTTATGGCGCTGATAATCATCTCGCTTATAAGAAGCTTTTTGAAAACAGACAAACAAGGGAATTGCAGCTTCTCGGGCTTACGCTTAGCAGCATTGAGGAATTCTATGATGGGAAGGTCGTCATGTATTTCACTACTCTGCAAATGCTTGCCGAGTGTGGGCTTCCGATAGAGGCGACAGAGGGTTTTTCTAAAGATGTCAAGCCGACAAATGGAAGAGAAATTGTCGTTTATATACGCGAAACCGCCAATGATACTTATCGTGTTTCCCTTCGCTCGGATCACAGGGATGTCCAAAAGATCGCTGAACATTTTGATGGCGGGGGACATATTCTGGCATCTGGTTTTCGTGCAAAAATGAAATTGACTGACATGAAGTCTAAATTATTAACTCTGTTAAAATAAGAAATTCAAATGCATGGTGTAATTTTTGTAGATAAACCAGCAGGAATGACATCTTTTGATGTGATCGCACGTCTGCGTTGCATCTCTCAGATTCGCAAAATAGGGCACGCAGGCACATTAGACCCATTTGCGACCGGATTGTTAATTATTTGCATAAGCAGGCAGGCAACGAAATATATAGATGCATTTGCCCGGTTGGACAAGACATATACAGCAACATTAAAACTCGGTGAAAAGACCGATACTGCTGATATCGAAGGCAAGGTAACAGAAGTGCGGAATGTGCCGGATAATATTGAGAAGAATATTGAGGATATATTCACTTCTTTTT
>CAYUTH010000325.1:0-1975 GCA_964447485.1 uncultured Candidatus Cloacimonadota bacterium
CTGTCAAGTTTTACACGAAATCATGAAGCACTTTGAATTAGTATCCGATTATGCCCCTCAGGGCGACCAACCTCAGGCAATCGAGGAACTTACAAGAAACGTCAAAAAGGACGTTCCTTTCCAGACTCTTCTCGGTGTGACCGGTTCGGGAAAAACATTTACCATCGCAAATGTTATCAAAAATACAGAAAAACCGGTGCTCATTATTTCTCATAATAAAACCCTTGCCGCACAGCTTTTTGGCGAGATGAAGCAGCTTTTTCCGAACAATGCTGTTGAGTATTTTGTGAGTTATTATGACTATTACCAACCGGAAGCATACCTGCCCGTGAGTGACACCTATATTGAAAAAGATGCTGATATCAACGAGCAGATTGATAGACTTCGGCTGCGTGCCACAATGTCTTTGATGGAGCGCAAGGATGTCATCATTGTCGCAAGTGTGTCATGTATTTACGGTTTGGGAGTACCGGAGCAATATCGGGAATCACTCATCGACCTGAAGGTTGGACAGGAAATTGAACGGGATTCGCTTCTTCATAAGCTGGTTGATATTTATTATGCGCGAAATGATTTTGAGTTCCAGCGTGGAACATTTCGTGTACGTGGCGATGTGGTGGAAATCTATCCTGCATATCTCGAAAATTCTATCAGGGTCGAGTTTGATTTCAATAAGATTACACAGTTATGCCGCATCAATCCACTCACAGGAGAAATTTTGGAAGAACTCGAAGAGTATGCCGTGTATCCTGCAAAGCATTTCATCACATCACCGGAACATCTGGAACGGGCATTAGAAGAAATTAAAAAGGAAATGCTCGAGCGCGTGGAATATTTCAAATCAAAGAACATGTGGATCGAAGCACAGAGAATTCAACAGCGCACAAGCTTTGATCTCGAGATGATGCGCGAGGTCGGATATGTGTCCGGCATAGAAAATTATTCGCGGCATCTTTCAGGCAGAAAAGAAGGAGAACGACCTGCCTGCCTGCTCGACTATTTTCCCGATGATTACCTCATGATCATCGACGAATCACATGCAACAATTCCCCAGGTACATGCAATGTTCGGGGGCGATTTTTCACGAAAAAAGGCGCTTGTGGATAACGGATTCCGCCTGCCTTCTGCTTATGATAACCGTCCTTTGAAATTTAATGAATTCGAGCACATGATGAACCATGTCGTATTCATGTCTGCAACTCCTGCCAAATATGAGCTGGACAAATCAGAAGGTGTGATAGTTGAGCAGATCGTTCGTCCCACCGGTCTTATCGATCCGGAAATAGAGCTGAAAAAAGCAGAATTTCAGGTTGATGATCTGCTCGAGGAAATACAAAAACATGTAGAGAAAAAGCAGCGTGTACTCGTGACCACACTCACTAAAAAAATGGCTGAAGATCTGACAAATTATGTTTCTCAAATCGGCGTGAGAGCAAAATATCTGCACAGCGGAGTGCATACGCTGGACAGGATTGAGATCATTCGTGATCTGCGGTTGGGAGAATTCGATGTACTCATTGGTGTGAACCTTCTCCGAGAAGGTCTCGACCTGCCAGAGGTAGCGCTCGTTGCCATTCTCGATGCGGACAAAGCCGGATTTCTTCGTTCCGAACGCTCACTTATCCAAACCGCAGGACGTGCAGCGCGCCATATTGACGGTAAAGTTATTTTCTATGCGGATCACGTTTCGGAAGCAATGAAGTATGCCATAAGCGAAACGAACCGAAGAAGAAAAATTCAAAAAGAATATAATAAGAAGCACAATATCACGCCCGAATCGATCAGCAAAACCATAGAAAGCATCATGAAATCCACCTCTGTTGCCGAGTTCAAAAAGGAACAGAAAAAAGGTTTTAGCGCCGATGAACAGAAAAAACTTGATTTCGAAAAGTATCTTTCAATAAATAACAAAGAAGATGCGATCGAACTGCTGACAAAAGAGATGAACCGCCTGGCAAGGGATTTGCGCTTCGAA
>CAYUTH010000326.1:0-1972 GCA_964447485.1 uncultured Candidatus Cloacimonadota bacterium
TCTTAAATTCTTAGGATTCGAACAGGTTTTCAAAAACAGTCTTACCACACTCCCGATGGGTGGCGGCAAGGGTGGTTCCGATTTTGATCCTAAAGGAAAATCTGACGCTGAAGTTATGCGTTTCTGCCAGACTTTCATGTCTGAACTTTTCCGTCATATCGGTGCAAACACAGATGTTCCTGCTGGTGATATCGGCGTGGGCGGTCGTGAGATCGGCTTCATGTTCGGAATGTACAAGAAACTCAGAAATGAGTTTGTTGGTGTGCTCACAGGCAAAGGATTGAACTGGGGCGGCAGCCTTATTCGTCCTGAAGCAACTGGTTATGGTGCGGTGTATTTTGCAGAAGAAATGCTCAAAACCCGCGGTCTTAGCTTCAAAGACAAGATCGTTGCTATTTCCGGTTCCGGAAATGTTGCTCAGTATGCGGTTCAAAAAGTGAATCAACTTGGCGGTAAAGTCGTTACACTTTCTGATTCAAGTGGTTATATCTACGACCCAGATGGAATTGCCGGTAAAAAATGGGATTTCATCATGGAACTTAAGAATGTCAAACGCGGACGCATCAAAGAATATGCAGATGAATTTGGTGTTGAGTTTCACGAAGGTCAGCGCCCATGGGGTGTCAAATGTGATATTGCTCTTCCTTGTGCGACTCAGAATGAAGTCAATGAAGAAGAAGCAAAAACTCTTATCAAAAATGGTTGTTACTGTATTTCCGAAGGCGCAAATATGCCTTCAACTCCCGGTGCGATCAATGTGTATATTGAGAATAAAATTCTCTATGGTCCCGGTAAAGCTGCGAATGCTGGCGGCGTTGCTGTTTCCGGACTCGAAATGTCCCAAAACAGTCTCCGCTTAAGCTGGAGCCGTGAAGAAGTTGATGAAAAACTTCATAACATTATGAAGAGTATTCATTCCCAGTGCGTTGAGCACGGCAAAGAATGTAATTTTGTTAACTATGTGAATGGTGCGAATATTGCCGGATTCATCAAAGTCGCTGATTCAATGCTCGATCAGGGAATTGTTTAGTTAGTTGCAAGAATCAATATAATAAAGAAGCCCTCTAAAATTTTAGAGGGCTTTTTATTTGGGGAATTATTAAGAAAGCTTATTTTTTTCCTAACATTTCTTCTTTAAATTCAAGTATTTTCTTTCTCGTCACATTAAGCTCGAGAGTAGCTCTGGCAATTGACGGCTTGTGTGAAAAGGTTAATTGTATCTTCTCTACTGCATTTTCTGAAGGAATATATCTGCTCTCAACCAGTTCATCGGATTTGAATCCCGGATTCGCTTCATTCGAAAGTTCTTCAAATGTGGATTCCAATCCAAGAAGATCCTTCAACAAATACCAGTTCTCTCTCCCTGTTACCGTATTGCGCACCTTCGTCACTTTCTGAATAACATTATTATCATTTGTGATAGTGCCGTCAGATTCAATAAATGAATTGAGCGGTAAAACCACATGCGCTATCTTGGCAGTTTCAGTCATAAAGCTATCAGCAACAAGAAGAAAATCAAGATCATTCAGCCATTCGTAGATATCCATTTTATTGTTGTACAGCGGATCTTCTCCGAATATTGCTGCTGCTTTGAGTTTCTGATAATTTTTCACAGGTACAAATCCGTTTTCAAGCATATAGGGCTTGTTTGCAAGCTCGGAACAACTTACAATACCGTTTCCTTCCGCGCCGATATTACCGCGAAGCATGCTCAGATTGAAAATTGCATTTTGTGTATCATAATCCAGGTCGCTTTCGGAATAGACGAATATGACCTTTTTGAATGACAATAAATCATGAGCAAGATCCATAAATTCATCTGTTTGTATCGTATGCTGAAGCTGATGATTAAAATCAACAAAGTTGCCGATATTCCGGGCAATATACTCAATATTATGATGTCGATATTCAACGAGATATTTGGTGAACTCATTAATTACTTCAATATAATAGTTCGTTGCAATATGAAAAT
>CAYUTH010000327.1:0-1948 GCA_964447485.1 uncultured Candidatus Cloacimonadota bacterium
CCTCCTACGGAAAGATAGAACAGGGTCAGCCACACGAAAAAGAGAAAAATGAAGAAGAGTTTGCGGGTCAGTTTTTCGATATTTGAGCCGAAAATAAAAAGAATGCCGGTAATGAAAAGGAATACCGAAAGGAAAAAACTGAACGGTTCGCTGAAAATGATCTGGAATACCCATGCTAATCCTGCGCCGAAAGGACCGATCATATTTCGTGTGTAGGGGAAATCTAATGTGATGATCTTTCTGAAAGAAAGCTCTGCCTGTTTCAAACTTACAATATCATCATAAGTGAATGAGAGCAATGAAAAGAACAGCAGGGCGCCAAGTGCGATGAGTATAAAGCCGAGTATCAGTTTAGATTTTTCTTTCTTTTTTTTTACAGTAATTTCCTTTGGATTTGAACCGTATTGATTCTCTCCGGGATTACTATCAGTTACCATAAGAACTAATAACCAAATCGCTCCAATTATAGGAATAAATATTATTAAATACATCCAACCACTTTTTCCAACATCATGTAGTCGTCTTACTGAAACAGCTAATCCTGGAATTATAATCGCCAAGAGATAAAGTCCATATATTGGTCCGTAACCTACTCCTTCAATAGCAATTCCAAGAACATTATCCAGAATCATTGCAATAATTACAAAAATCATATTGAATAGTGTAAACATCCAATATTCTTTTCTTCTTGCTCTTCCACTGAAATCAGCGTATTGTTTTAATACTTTTAAATACCATTTCATAATAAATCCTATTTTTTCTCATTCCTACTTATAAGGTTTTTCGGTTACACCCTGTTTATTTAGGTGGGTTCTGGTCTCCACATCTTTATTTTTCATAATTTTTAATTGTGGCGAATGCAAATGATATCGCCATCCTGAACTATATATTCTTTTCCTTCAAGATGAAATTTTCCGCATGCTTTCAGCGCTTTTTCCGAACCGCATTCTTTGAAATCATCATAGGTAAAACGCTCTGCACGAATAAAGCCGTGAGCAAGATCAGTGTGAACTTCTGCCGCAGCATCAAGCGCAGTTTCTCCTTTTCTCAGCGTCCATGCCCGGACTTCATCGCTGCCGATCGTGAAGAAGCTGATCAAGCCCAAAGTGTCATAAGAGATTCTTGTCAATTTATTTACTGCGGACTCTTTGATGTCGTATTCTTCCATGAATTCGAGTGCTTCTGCTTCTTCAAGCTGTAGGAGTTCCATTTCAAATTTTCCTGCGATCTCAACAACTTTATATCTGCCGGAAAGCCTGTCTTTGAGTTCTTGATTTTTTCCGAAATTATCCTCGTCCATATTAAGGATTATGAACATTGGCTTGAGAGTGAGAAACTGAAAACCGCGAAGGACTTTTTCTTCGTAAGACGAGAACTCCAATGTTTTAAGCATCTTATTCTCGCTTAAACAATCGTAGCATTTTTGAAAGAGGTGCAGCTCCTTTTCAGTGTCGGGATTTTTGCCGCCTTTTGTAAATTGTTTGCCAAGGGTTTCCACTTTTTTCTCACATATTGCAAGGTCGGAAAAGAGGAATTCTGTTTCCAGGGTTTCAATATCTTGTTCGGGCTGAGCAGGGGAGCCGGGTACATCAAAGCCGCGAATGACCAATCCGAGAGCATTTACCATACGGATGATGCTGAGCAGCTCACCGGAAAAGATCTCTTTCTTTATCTCATCGTGATGGATGCCCACGAAATCCATATATTCAATTGTTGCAAAGATCGTTTTATGAGGATTGTATATTCCTGCAAGATAATCGATGCGTTCATCAGCCACTTCGACAATGGCGAGGTTTGGTTTTGTTGCTCCGGAATAGTAATCCGAAGTATCTGCTTCACTGCCTGTTACTGCATTGAAGATAGTGGTTTTTCCACTTTTTGGAAGACCAACCAATCCGATTTTTATCATGGCATAACTTTCCTAAAGTAGTATATATTCGTCAATTAT
>CAYUTH010000328.1:0-1945 GCA_964447485.1 uncultured Candidatus Cloacimonadota bacterium
TAGCTTATTTTTCCAGACAGCCCGAATCTGCTTCCATAAGGAAGTGAGTAAGTAGCGGATCCATATGAAATTTCACTCTTAAAGAGATTCATATAATAATATCCTGCAACAGCTTCAAAGGTTAGGAAAGAATTTTCTGAACTCAATCTTTGATGATGGATAAAATGTCCTAAAAAACCGAGTCCGTGCATGGTACTCCTTCCTACATCGCTACCGAGACTATCAACGCTGAGCGGGCATAGATTACTGAATATATACCTGAAATCATAGCCTGCAGAAAGCGTGAATGAATCTGAGTTTCCTGAGTCCTGAATAAAGTTGAGATGAAAGAGCTTCTTTGCGACTGCAAATCGTGAGCATGTTTCATAAGAATGAAATGTGCCAATAAGATGTCCCTCTGCATCATAAGCTTCTTGATCTCCATAATCAATTGTCGTGCCAAATTTTCCGCTCGCGTTTAGCATCGGTATGAGGATACCAAAGTTGCTGTTTGCATAAGAAAGATAGGAGGAATTTAGATACATTCCATGTATAATCTCTTCAAACCACGGATCACGTGACCAACCCCAGCTCAGTCCGTTATTGTATGCAAGCAGTGCTGGGTTACTCCAACTGTTGAGAGGATTATTTCCCCAGATATATGCAGTGCCGGATTGATTGCCGAATGCGGTGGTTGTAGCTGAGGGACTGATCTCAGTAAAAACTCCAGTAAATTGTGAACCTGCAGTAAGATATCCTGCACTCACAAGCAGGATAATCAGTAATAATAATCTATATTTCATATAATCCTCCAATATACTTATTTTTTCTTTAACACTTTCATCAAATCAACCGAGATCATCAGATCATCTTTTCGCTCAGTTGTATCGAGTGATCCGATCGAAAACGCCGCATAGTTATATTCAAAATGTATGCTACTAAAATTCAGTTTGACGCCAAATCCGAAAGTGTTTCTCTCCTGTATGGAATCGCTATGATATTTTCCCCATCGCAAGAAAAGAGTTTCAAAAAGCCCGAACTCAAAACCTTGTCCCCAGGATGAAGGATCGTTTCCATATTTTGCGGTATCATATACAAAACAAATTGAAACTTTATCTTTCATGCCATATAAAGGCATGTAACTTTGGATTTTATCTCCTACAAAATCATAACTTAACTTAGCAGCAAGACCTGTGCGAGTTCCATAGAGAAGCGGATAGGTATAATCAAAACAACTCAGGCCATTTTTTGTCACGTTCATTTTATATAATCCAGCTGTAATATCCAATGTAATTGCACGATTAACGTGAGGAATAAATTGCAAAGGTCTTATGTGTCCTAAAAAACCTATACTATGCATGAAGCCGTTTCCATCAGGTGGAGATGTTTTAAGGATCATCGGCGCTATATTACTCACAATATAACGAAGGTCATAGCCAAGTGAAATTTCCATTCTATCTGACAGGTTAGAGAGTCTGTTCTTTAATATCGTTTTGAGTATCTTGCATCCAATTCCGAATCTAGTGCTGATTTCTCTTGACCGATAATGACCAATTAGATGCCCTTCTGCATCATATATTTCACTTGTACCATAATCAAGTGTTGTTCCCCAATCGGTGCTTGCATTCAACATCGGTAGCAGCAGTCCAAAATTTTGATTGGCATACGAAACATATGAAGAATTCATGTATATGCCATCCACAAAACCATCAAGCCAGGGATCATGAGACCAGCCCCAGCTAATCCCATTACTGTAGGCAAGCAAAGCCGGGTTGCTCCAGCTATTGAGCGGATTGTTCCCCCATATATACGCGGTGCCGGATTCATTTCCAAATGCAATTGTCTCGGCTGAAGGGTTGAAGGTGGTAAACAGTCCATAATGCTCTTGTGTGTCAGCATCGATGAGCGCTGTAAGAATAAGCAGGATCACAAGTAAAAATAATTTATATTTCATATAATCCTCCAA
>CAYUTH010000329.1:0-1925 GCA_964447485.1 uncultured Candidatus Cloacimonadota bacterium
GTATGTGTTTTTCTGATAAGTTGCCCCAATGATTTGTTCCTCGAATTTTTCATAAAAATCAAAATCGATGAAATAAAGGAGTTTATATATCACTGTTTCTCCGATATTTGGTTTTGAGCCTATTTTATTGAGGATATAGAGTAAAACCTCTTTGAATTTTTCATAGTTTTTCTGGGGAACGCTAATACGAATCTGTGGTTTGGTTTCGGATTCGATTTTTTTCTCAATTGTTACATCCGGTCCTTTCTTTATACCTAGGAGTTCGTCCGTTGTGATGTTAAAAAACTCTGAAATCGTCTTGATCTCAACAGCAGTGAGTTTTCTCTCTCCGCTTTCAATCTTAGAAAGAGTTGGTCGTTTCATATTAAGCTTTGTGGCCAACACCTCCTGGTTGATGTTTTGTAATTTTCTATATCTTTGAATCTTTTCACCTATGATCTTATTAATGTCTTTCATTTTCATTATCTCCTATTCTTATGTAAAAACATGAAGATGTTATAAAACATGTCAAGTAAATGTAAGAAATAATAACATATTATATATTATAAATAAATGTGTCTTGGTACTTAATAAACAAAATAATTAACAAAACGAAAAATAAAATTAATAAAATCAATAAAATAAACATAATACTTGACATAATTAATACATGCATTAAAAAAATCAACATGAAAGTGAGGTTCTATGAATAATAGATTAAAGCAATGTCCGGTATGTAATTCTACTCTGGAAATAAAAGAATATCATTGTCCAAAGTGCGATACCACAATAAGGGGAAATTTTGAGGTAGGTGATCTGGCTTCACTCTCTGCATCTCAGCAGGAGTTTGTTAAAACCTTCATCTGCAATCAAGGGAATATTAAAGAAGTCGAGAAAGCACTAGGTATATCCTATCCCACAGTAAAAAACAGGCTGACAGAAATAGTGAATGTACTGTGCCCTTCATCCAATAATGAAAAAAGAGAATTTTCCACGTCAGTTTTAGACGAAATTGATCGAGGGGAGATCTCTGTCGAAGATGCGATTAAAAAATTAAAAAAAAGGAGTTAACATGATAAAAAATTTTGTAGAAACAAGAACAATTAACACCAAGAGCGGTCTGCGACTGCTTTTGACATCACATAACGTCGGTTTCACGGTTCAGGGGAGCGAGAGCGAAGAAACCTCGATTGATATATCGCTTGAATTAAATGGAAATATTCCGGATGATCTCACACTGGAAGATATCCTGAAGGTCGAGTATAAAGAAAAGAAAAACGAGCTCACGATTGAGTATAAAGAACCCGACCATATTCAGTCTCAAAAAGCAAGGATAGAGATCTTAGTTCCACACAAGACAATGGTTGCTTCAAACCTTTCAAACGGAGGGATCAAGGTGGATGACCTCATAGGAAATCACAATATGGAATCCCATAATGGATCAATAAAGATTACTGATAATAAAGGAAATGCAGTATGTAAAACACGTAATGGATCTCTAAAATTAGAAGACTGCGAAGGTGATATTGAAGCAAAAACACGCAATGGCAGCATTGCAATCCGCTCATGCAACGGGAGTATGAATATCGATGGCGAAAACGGTTCGTGTAAGATCAGTAAATGTGATGGCACATTAATGCTCAATCTTGAGAATGGACCGATCAGAATTGTCGAAGCGGCTTTCGAACAGGCAGAGCTCAAGAATAATAATGGAAGTATATATTATGAATTTCTTCCAATAGAAAAAGGATCTTTCTCATTCAAAAATAAAAACGGGAAAATACTGCTCATTATACCTGGGGAAATAGAATTTTCTTTGAAGGCAGAGAACCACCTGGGGAATATCAGGATTGGATTAGATGGTGAGTACGACAGAAAAAAAGATAATGGGAGTCAGACCATCGAAATGGTAAGAGGTTCCGGCAAAGTAAAAATTGAAGCAAAAA
>CAYUTH010000330.1:0-1913 GCA_964447485.1 uncultured Candidatus Cloacimonadota bacterium
ACTGAGTAGAATCCTGGTTCCTGTTTCTTATTAACGAGTCTTTCGACTACTTGCCCATTCATATTGTAGATGGTTAATGTCACTTGTGAGGCCTTTGGTATGTCGTATCGGATTGTTGTGGTGGGATTGAAGGGATTGGGATAATTGGAAAACAAAGTGAACTTATTCGGTACTGTTTCAGAAAATTGAAATCCGGGCGGATTCGTTTCTCCTGCCGAGAACCCCATTTTTGACTTCTTTTTGTCTTTTATGATTACAACACTATCAGTTCCCTCTATTTCAATACCGTTTTGGAGTGTTCCCTGAAGCACAAGAACGACTTCTTCACCATTAGAAACAGGTCCAATGGCACTGATTAATTCTGCACATTTGAATATTAGGATTACGTCAGCACATCCATCATGGCCGATTCTTGAAATATTGCGGTCGGGATCAAATTTATAAACATCTCTAATTTTGTAACTAACGGGTACTACTCCTTCTAATGTAACCGTTGCTAAATCAATTTCATTGACACTGAAGTTTGGGGAACCAAAAATTATAACTCTGATCAAACCCTTTTTATTTTCATGAATCCGATTTTGGTCCACACCGGGAAGAATATCGATACACACTTTTTGTTTCTGTAATTCAGATTGAGCATAACCGATTGAATAGCCTGATTCTTCCCCCCCAACTCCGGCAAACCACATTTTATAATTATTTCCTTCCTTGATTACGGAAGGAGTATATGTCCGAATATTACGCCATTCAACTGAATTATCTACATGGAACACCGGGTTATCAGGATCTTTGCTCCAATTAATGCCGTCCGATGAGGTGGCATATCCGATGCCTTCATGACTGGCACTGACGCCACCGCTATACCACATACCGTAACCGTTGTCCTCTTTTATTACTGTCCAGGCGTAAGCATAAAGCGCGTCCCATGTACCATCTGCACCACTGAGCAGCACCGGCTGTTCGCCATAGCGTTTCCAGTACTTTCCATCGGTAGAATAAGCTAATCCGGTGGTTTCAATTTCGCCATCAATCAAATTCATGGACGCAACATTATAATACATAATATACCTATGTCCCATTGGATCGCTGTCATTCCAGTCTTTATATCCATCCGGATTGTGAAGAACCATTGCTGGGCCGTAACTTCCGTACCACCACCAGTAATTTCCGTCAAATAGCGGGTTTGACTCGTCCTGAATAATTGACTGTTCATTTACCCAGTAGGTGCCATCAATAGATTCGGCATATTTAATTGTTCCCGAACCATAGGGCCAGACTGATGGGTCTGTATACCACATCCTATAGTAATAACCGCTATTACCAAACCCGTCACAATCATAAATAATCTTGCAATGATAATGCACATTTCCATGAACGAGTCCCTGGTCTATCCAATTAATACCGTCATCGGAAATTGCCATTCCGACAGCACCATCATTGGTTCCATACCACATTTTATATTTGGCCATATTTCCATGGTTTGAAAAATTACCCGGATCGTAGCAAATACTCGGGTAATAGGCTTTCGGCCCACCCAACTGTTGTCCAAATACCGGGTTAATATTGTACTCTGACCAATTAGTCTGTCCAATTATTCCCGTTGAAATTATGAATAAGACAAAGACGATTGCAAACATACTCTTTCTTCTCATGATTGTGTCCTCCCTAAAATCTTTTGTGGTTTTTTTAATTTCTATGTCACAACCTCTATAAAATAATCAATCCCTAACACATCGAACTGAGAAACCATGCTCTTTAAGACTACCTCTGCGGTATACTCCTAAAATATTGTATACTAAGTGCCAATATCAGGCATGGTATTGACCAGATGGTTATCAAATTACTTATTACCAAGTTCTCTTTTTACAATTCCCATCGCTTCCTCAAAAGACCCGACAGTCCAGGATTTA
>CAYUTH010000331.1:0-1901 GCA_964447485.1 uncultured Candidatus Cloacimonadota bacterium
CTGCCTGATCTGATAAGGAATTTTGGTAAGGCGGGCAAATTTTTTTATGATATTGCCAAGGGTATTGATGAACGTCCAGTTGAAACCGAAACCGGACGAAAATCTATAGGGACTGAGCTGACTTATGAAAAGGATCTTACTACTGAATTTGAGATCATCGCAGAGCTATATAAAGTTGAAAAAGAGCTTATGAGAAGGATTGAAGAAAGCGATGCCGCAGGCAGAACAGTTATTATAAAGATAAAGTTTTCAGACTTCAGACAAATAACAAGGAGCAAAACTGTTCCCTGCTATATTCGTGATTTTGAGACTCTTCACAGAGAAGTTTCGGAAATCAGAAAATCACTAAACCTCAAAGGGGAAAGAGTTAGATTAATGGGAGTGACCATATCGAACCTTGAAACAGATGATTGGGAGGAGAAGCAGCTTGATCTCTTTGGAGAGTAAGAGAGAGAGAATGGGAGAAAAGGAGATAAAAAGCTGAGAAATAAACCGTATAACTCTACCGATAAATCGGGACAGGCTGTGGCCGACTCCGTGGTCAACTCCGTGTAGATCCGTGTAAATCCGTAGTTAAATAATTGTTTTTAAAGTAGTTATCTAATACAAGAAATCTTCCTCTGTGTCTGGCGATAAGATCCGGATAATTGCTGAACAGCCTATTAAAATTTTCAAATCTCTTATTGGCATTATCCCTTACAGCAGTCCCTATCTGATGTTTTTCAATGCCTCTCTCCTGATATATTTCAAGATATCTCGATATTCCTGTCTCTCCGAAAGCATCCAGATCATCAGCGACCGATAAGATTATCTGGAGATCATCCCCGGTTTCATTATCGCTATAACCTTTATTATCGTGATTTTCAATCGCTTTCAGGAGATCCTGGTAATCAGATTCATCCAGATTATTCTCTTTCAGAAATTTTCTGCAGATCTCCCGGCTATACCGGCCATGCCTTTCTCCGGTATCGATTGTCATGCCAATATCATGAAGGTAACATCCAATAAGAAGCTTCTGAGCAAAGAGTTTGTTAATAGTATAATCTTTGTTATCAATATATTGAACCAGTTCTTTTGCATATTCCCACACCCTCCTGTGATGTTCAAGTCCATGTGATATCAGTTTATCCGCAGGATAAATTGAAACAAAATATGACTCCAGAAGACCTTCATAAGTCTCTTCTGCACAGTGGATCTTAACAGTAATATTTACGTTTTTCACCAGTGAAAATATATTTAAACACAGAGTTACACGGAGTTTTTCACGGAGTCTCACGGAGGAAATCACATACCTGTACCAGGTTATGTTATCAATTATTATTACAGTGTTACTCTGTGCAAACTCTGTGTTTTAGATTATTATTTTCTAACAAAAAAAGCAAAAGACCGGGCCTTTTGCTTTTAAACAGGTTTCAGTTCATAATTCAACTTTTAATCATTCCCTTCGCCATGTCAAGAATGGTTGTGTCATCAAAAGTGACAATTCCCCCGTCGGGTCCCTGTTCAAAATGGATGCCAATGCTTTGTCCCTTGTCAAAATTTCTCCCTCCGAAGTAGTTTCTTACTGTCTCTTCATTAAGATCCAGCTTTTCTGCTATTCTTTTCATACTTCCGGAGGGTAACTGGTCTTTGATCTTCCGGAGCTCGTTAAAGGTGATTGTCTTTCTCATCTTATTATTTATTTAAGTTTTTACAATTGCAGATCCAAACTTCAAAGTTAATCAATTATCCAGTAATTAAAAAGAATCCAGCCACATGAAAAGATAATATACTGTTAATCAAATCCATTAGACCCCCTCCACTTTAGAAGGCATAGAACCGAGAGCCGAGAACCTAAAAATTATAGTTCCCTCATCATCTCAAGAAACAGCTTTATCGCTTTTCGCTTATCATCGTTAAGT
>CAYUTH010000332.1:0-1894 GCA_964447485.1 uncultured Candidatus Cloacimonadota bacterium
CGGAGGGACAGTGCTCATAACCATTGCAGATCTTTCTCAAATGATCATACTCACTGATATCAATGAAGTGGATATTGGCAAGATCTCTCTTGGAAGAGAAGCAAAGATCACCATCGATGCCTTTCCGGACAAAAAATTTGGTGGCGAGATCATACATATATCGCCAATGGCAGCGATTGGGAATAATAATATTCGGACATTTCAGGTGAAAGTTTCTATCGAAGATAATTTGAAAGAAATTCGTCCGGGTATGAGCGCAAACGTGACAATTATCGGTAAGACAAGAAAAGAAGTTGTGACGATCCCCATACAGGCAATATTCCAGGATGAAAACGGCAATGATGTCGTCTATATAGTGAAATCCGACACGCTTATCTCATCTGCTATTGTAAAAACCGGCATCAATGATCTTCAGAAAGTTGAAATTCTTGAAGGCGTTGCTGAAGGTGATACAATCTCTTTGGTGGAAAAGTATGATCCAAGCCAGAATAGTGCAAACTCGAGACGAAGATTTGGAATACATTAATAATACCAGATATGAATGTGGAGGAAAAAAACTGATGAAAAAAGTCGAATTCTCATTGAAGAATCTGGACGGAGTCTTTCCCGACGATTTCACTGAAGAACAGAAAGCTAGCGCGAAAACATTTTTTCTAAAAAAACTCGCTGAATTATCCCACCGTTTTTACAATGGCAAGATCCAGACTGTGCCGAAAGCTGCAGTTTTTGGTTTCAACTGGTTCAACGTGTGGTACACCCCGGGCGTGTCTAAAATATCAACAGCCATTCGTGATGACAATGACGCATCTTTTGAACTTACAAACAGAGGTAATCTCGTTGCGGTAGTGAGTGATTCAACACGTGTGCTGGGAGATGGTGACTGTACTCCTCCGGGAGGTCTCGGAGTGATGGAAGGAAAAGCATTTCTTATGAAATATCTCGGCGGCGTTGATGCCGTAGCACTTTGCATTGATAGTTATAATGACAAGGGCGAGCACGATCCCGACAAGATCATAGAATTTGTAAAGATGTGTCAGCCAAGTTTTGGTGCGATCAATCTCGAAGATATTTCTCAGCCAAATTGTTACAAAGTGCTTGATACACTTCGTGAAGAATGCTACATTCCTGTATGGCATGATGATGCACAGGGTACTGCCTGCGTAACGCTTGCAGGACTTATTAATGCGCTGAAACTTGCTGGCAAGAAGATCGGTGATGTGAGAATTGTTCATTTAGGAGCAGGCGCTTCCAATACGACGATCGCAAGGATAATTATTGCTGCCGGCGGTGACCCGAAGAAGATGATGATGTTCGATTCGAAAGGCGGACTGCATACCGGAAGAGAGGATATCAAAGCTGATAAAAGGTTCTACCGCAAATGGGAACTCTGTGAAAAAACTAATCCCGGTAAGATCAATGATATTGCGGAAGCATGCAAAGGCGCAGATGTGCTTATTGCACTTTCCAAACCGGGTCCTGACACAGTAAAGCCTGAGTGGATAAGCTCGATGGCTGACAAATCAATCGTCTTTACCTGCGCAAATCCAGTGCCGGAAATCTATCCTTATGCGGCGAAAGAAGCTGGAGCATTTATAGTCGCAACCGGGCGCGGTGATTTCCCGAACCAGGTGAATAATTCAATTGGATTTCCCGGAATTCTGAAAGGCGCACTCATGGTGCGTGCACGGAAGGTGACAGACGAGATGGCTATCGCAGCAGCATATTCTCTTGCGAACTATGCGGAGAAACGCGGCATTGATCCGGAAAATATTGTTCCTACAATGGATGAAGCGAACGTCTTTCCTGAAGAAGCTGCCGATGTCGCAATGCAGGCAATCAAAGATGGTGTTGCCAGAATAACAATGACCCGCGAAGAAGCCTTCAATAAAGCCAA
>CAYUTH010000333.1:0-1888 GCA_964447485.1 uncultured Candidatus Cloacimonadota bacterium
CTATTTAAATTAATTTTCATTTTTTTCTAACATGTTTTATTTTTCTGCCCCGGTTAAATACAAAAAGATGAGATTTAACGGGATAAACTTTCTACTTTCCCTGACCCGCCTGCCCAATGAAATCTGTCTTTTATTTCACCCTGTTAAATATCCCGATATATCGAGATCCCGAAGGGATTTGACGGGGTGAACTAGGTTGATTTTCTTGACCTGTGAAATTTATTTATTTGCTATTTCACTGGGTTGATTTAAGTCTTTGGTCTTCTTGTCACGCTGTAGTCTTGACGAAAGCGGATTGTCTTTCTTCTTTTCTCTTTATTCAATTTAATTAATTTTTCGTGCTATTTCGCCTGCCCCGTAAGGAGGAACGACTGTATCGGGGTGTATTTCGTGGTTTATCTTTCTTGTTTTTGCTTTATAATTTCTAGTTTTTGCCTTACTGTAATAAAATTATAAATCATTATCTAAGCACTTTCCAATGTCCGCTTCTATCGGGACCAATCCTTTTAATTCGTGCATCTTTTTTTAATTTATCTAAGTCTCTTTTTATCGTTTTGGGATCAACATTTAGGTTTTCTGCAAACTTCCTAATAGTAATTTTATTGTTATGATTAATCATTTCAATAATGAGTTCAAGTCTCTTTTCTGGGACAATCTCTGGGACATTTTCTGGGACATTTTCTGGGACATTTTCTGGGACAATCTCATTCATATTAGATCCAATAGTTACCCAAAAAGAATCTGTAAAATCGAAAATATAATTGTTTCCATTAGCTTTGCAGGCATCAATTAAACGTTTTATACCTGTTCCTGCTTTTTCCATTAAATCAGTTCTTGATAGCAGATCTGCAAGCAATCGATTCCTGGCTTCGCTTCTTTTACCAAAATCTTTTTGTGGAAATAGTAATTCTCCTTTATTGTTAATGACAATACTGTTTTTGAGTTTTTCTATAGCTATTGTATCACCCAGAAAATAATCAAAGTGGATTACGGCATTAATAATTGCTTCTCTATAAGCTCCGATAGGATATTCAGGAAATTCATCTCTAGCGAGTTTCTTGATCTTATATCGAACAGGGACACGGTCCTTTAAATATTCTACAGCAAATTCTATATTACCAATAATCCCAAGGTCAACAACTTTTTTATCCAGAATATCAATACGTTCATCACCTTTAAAATGGATACATCTTATTTTAGAACTAATGATGTATTTAAAAGGATCTTTAGCAAAGTACAATACGCCAGCATTAGTCAACCCTTCGTTGGTAAGTACACGCAGATTTCTCAGAATTTCTTCTTTGGGCATATTATTGGAAATATTAGCAAGTTTTAGATAATATTCAAATTTTTCATTATCAAAATCTTTCCAGTCAAAACTACTGCATATCTGTTCATCAAAACGGATTTTACCGGATTTTATAGCAAGAGCTAAAACTTCATCTCTGCTCATTTTTTGAGAGTTGGCGCCCATCCTCATATAAAAACCTTTGGAACATGAATATGGTTTGTTGTTTCCTTCCTTGATTTTTACACATAGTATATTTTCAATTTGGCTTAAAGAAATTATTATGGAAGGATCACAATTATGAGCGATATCTTGTATTTGAGATTTTAATCTATTCGTAATATTTATTCCGTGAAATTCTCCCGTATCATTAATCCCAAGATAGATTGTACCGCCAGAAGCATTGGCAAACGCTACAATTTCTTTAGGGAAATTTTTGTCAATCGATTCTTTAAATTCGATGAATTGACCTTCGCCAAGTTCAAGCACAGTATCTAATTTTTTATTCCTTTTCACGCTTATCTTTCCCGTCAGGGCGTATCCTCCAGCTTACGGAGAAGCCTGATATCTTTTCACTAGCATTCATTTTTTCATTTCTTC
>CAYUTH010000334.1:0-1878 GCA_964447485.1 uncultured Candidatus Cloacimonadota bacterium
TTTTATCCCACCCAGTACTGAGTCTTGAAGGACTTCAGTTAATAGGATTTCTTCTGCTTCTTCAAGGGTAATTATAAAATCAGGATTAGTTGAATGATTTTTTGAACAACTCACTAATAAGAAAGTTAAAATTATTAAGAATAGAACAATTAATCTTCTCATGCTAACTCCTTTTTTTACATAAATTAATGTCCCAAAATATTTACTTATTCAAACTTACATTCAATTCGTTATTTCAACTTTATTTTTGTCAAATTTATTTTCATCCGGTAATGGTTTGTAATAAATTTAATCTTCCTCTCCTCGATTTCTTGATCCTAATTTTTCTCATTCCAAAGTTGAACTTGGGAGTGAGTGACCATGATATAACTGATTATATAACTTACTTTTCAATCACCGGCAAGTAAATATCGAGTTCGGAATCATCCTGATCCGGCTTGAAGCGTTTATTCTCATCATCATAGAATTCAAAATCATAAGGATACGGCATATCATATCCCGAAGCAGGAAGCCATTCATGATATATCTTTTGGAAAGTCTCCATTATCTTTTTGGGATCAAGTTTACCTTTAATGGTAAAAACCGCGTAGGTTGCTGCAGGCAATGTCACGCCAAACATATTGAAAGGAACATCCTCTATCTTTGATACCTCAAAAGCTGCCATATAGGTGAACTGTTTTGTTTCCATGAAATTATCAGGATAGAGTTCGAGTCCGTAGCAGTTCTGATTCACCACATGTTTGATCTCGCGTGCTCGTGGAATGAATTCCTTATCCCACAATCCGGGAATTCCTTCTGCGGTTTGCATGGTCGTATGATATATCACACCGACAAGCTTCATCTCTTTTCTTTGAATTATTTTGTATTCCATAAAATTCCTTTTATTAAATAGTACTAAAATTCCAGTTTATCAGCGATGCCAATCAAATCATCTTTTGCCATTTCGGACATCGAATTGATCGAAACCATCAATTTTTGTGCAGGATAAAGCATAATAAGCATGGAGATCGAATTCCCACCTTCAGAAATGTTGCCGTATTTCATTGTTTTACCCTTATGGGTGAATGTTTCAAAGCCGGATTCATATTCTTCAGATGAATATCCCGAACCTGTGATCATTATCATAGCACCCATACTACTCATATACATTGCCATGTATTCACCCTCCTCCTGCATGACCATTGTCTGGGTGTAACCTGCTCCGCTTATGCCACTCAAGCCATTTTTAAATTCATCAAAAGTAATGGGAACCGGAACATCAGTATCTTCTTCATCTTCATACTCTTCGTCATCATATTCTTCATCACTGAACATGCTTCCAAAACTCGGCATCTCTTCATACGTAATACCTTGTGGAGGTTCAAATTTGGATGCTGGAACTTTTATATTTTCTTCAAATTTTGTTGCAGTTTCATTGGCAACTATGCCCATCATATTCGCTTCTGATTTGAGAGTTATACCATTGTAAATCCAGGATTTCACACCCATAATTTCCATCACTTCGCAGGATTTTCCGAGAAATGTTTCTGTGCCAAGTTTCTGTCCACCAAGAGAATTCATGATATCATCAGCCATTTGTTTCTGTTCTGCTTCCGTCATATTTTCTGCCATATCTTGCAGTGCTTCCAAGCTGGGAAGTGTACCTTTGTAACCTGTCTTTGCGATCATATCGATATCATAGATGGTTTGCCCGTCATGGATAGTGATCTTGTGTTCTTTTTGTTCGCTGGTAATGCCCATTATCTTGATGGTTGTGGTCTCTTTTGTTTCTTCGTAATACTTCATGCCGAAATCATCAAACCAGATCTTTTTTTCGCCGGTTATATTTCCAGTGAGTTCATACACTAAATGAGCTGATTTGAGGGCATATCGGCGGGG
>CAYUTH010000335.1:0-1875 GCA_964447485.1 uncultured Candidatus Cloacimonadota bacterium
TTCTGCTTTATAATTCCTGACCCGTGAAATCTGCCTTTCTATTTCACTGGGTTCTGCCTTTACCTTTTTATCTTGTCACATATTAAGATTCTCTATATCTGCAATGATTTTATCTAATAATGTACTGAATTTTGGAATTTCATTCTTGCATACATCAAACACAATTTCAGGATTGAGATCAAAATAATGATGGGTTATAATATCCCTCATACCCATTGCTTTCTTCCATTCAAATTCGGGATATTTAATCAAGATTTCATTATTAGTGATCTTATCCAAATTTTTTATACTTTCACCAATCGCTATAAGCTGCATAGAAACCGCATCCAACTTCTCTAAACCTGAATCATTTGTTATTAAATCCGAATAAGTAATTATTGATTCCACTCTTGAAATTATCAGGTTACAGGAACTCTTTATTTGATGAAGAATTTCAATTACTAATGCTGTATCAAAATCAGACATACAATCCTTCTTGAGATATCTTTTCCCTTAGGAATTGATTCATCAACTGTCGCAATAGAACAATATCAACCTTACATTTGGTAAGCGCTTCCAAATCTTGTTTTATGCCAATCAAATCAAACATTTTAGGTGTTCTTAACGTTACAAAAACATCAATATCACTTAGATCGGATGCTTCATTTCTTGCATAAGATCCAAATAGACCGAGAGCTATGATATTATCTTTGTACGTAGAGTTCTCTTTATAGCTTCGTAGTATTTTAAGTATTTCTTTTTTATTCATTCTGATTTTTGCTTTCTGCTTTAATCTTTTTGCTTCCTGAACCGTGAAATGCCTAGCATATTTCACTGGGTTCTATTTTAAACTTTCTGCTTTTATTCCCTTTATCTATTTTCCTTAAAAATTTTAATCTATGATCTTTGGTCTTTTGAAACACTAATGTCATTTTATTAAATGATTTAAGATTAATTTCAAGGTTTGTGATAACTTTTCTATATTATTTTCGCATATATTAAATATTTCTTCTGCATCTATGTCAAAATAATGATGTGAAATAATATCCCTTACACCCTTTATGCCTTTCCAATCAACATCAGGATATTTTGTGAGAAGTTCACCGTTAGAAATTTTATCAATATTTTTTATGCTTTCTCCTGTTGCTATTAATTGCATACATATAGAATCAAGCATATCCATGCCTTCATCAGAATCCAGAAAATCATCTGATGAATTGATATTTATAAATCTTCTTTCGATTTTTTCTATTGAACCCAAAATTTGTTCTATTATTTCAATAACAAGACTTTTATCATACATAAATAGCTTCTTCGTCGATATGTTTTTTAAGATATTTGTTCATCCTGTTTCTATACCTTATTATATCAATGTGAGTACCAAAAAGTTTTTCTAATTCTTCTTTCAAATGAACTAATAAAAATAGATCTACTTTTATAGTTCTTATTACTATATCAATATCACTATCGGTTACAAAAGAATTTCGTGCGACAGAACCGAAGATTCCCAAAGTTAAAATACCATATTTATCAGTGTTTTTTTCTTTAAAATCTTTTAGTATATGTAGTATTTTCTTTCTATCCATTTTATATTTCTTCCTTGTGCTTTAAATTAACGAATACTTTCCCCTGAAAGCCATTTCTCAATCTTTCTCAATTCTTCCTTTGAGAAATCATGAGAATAATAACGATGGAGAAGTCTGATCCGTTTCTCAGTATCCGAGATGCCATCTGGAAAAGAGCATAAAACGATTCGCTTTGCCGTATCGCACATACTCATTCCCATTAAAAAACGTTCTTCATCGGTCTTCTGCATAAGGAGATCGTGATATAATTTTTGTATTTCAGGAGAAGTATCGTTCATCAATAAACTTCTTTGCAAAATCTAATAATCTT
>CAYUTH010000336.1:0-1873 GCA_964447485.1 uncultured Candidatus Cloacimonadota bacterium
TTATTCGGGCGACAAGGTTATTCGTAGTGTATCCTGCTTTTGGATAATTCTGAATGTTCCATGTCATAATATCAAACGTTTCATCCGTTCCGTAAGAAACGCTGTCAACTGTTGGATCCGGGGTTGGATTGTAAGGGCTATTCTCTCCGCAACTTATAACAATAAGAAGGGATATGATTCCAATAAGAATAATGTTTTTCATAAATTGTCCTAATAATATGATTTGCTGTCTGATTGAAGAAATTTCAGATCAGGAAGTTTCTTTACCTGTATCTCCAGCCGATATGACCAGTAATCACCGGATTTATCCCAGCTGAATTTGAGCTGCCAGCAATGAAGGTCACGATACACGTCAATGCTCTGGCTTACAAGCTCCTTTTCTTTGAAATTATAATAGTTCGAATAAGTAAGACTCCAGTTTTTAGTGAGATTAACCTCAAGACTATTATGTAAATTGGATCTGTAATATCCGGTCTGGGTATTTTTTGTGTATGAAAATGAGGTAGTAATTTTCCACGGTTTGGTTTCTCGTTTTTGAGAACCATTGCAGCACTCCTCGTCAGTGCTTATACCTTTCATTTTAAAAGTCGGCTTTACAGGATAATAATTCAAATAATCTAAATTTCCTTTCAAAGATAATGTAGCAGAAAGTTTATAGTCTGTCACATTCATTGTATAAAAATCTTGCGTACCATTGAAGCTATTAGAGAATTTTAGGGTAGATGTACCAAGTGTCATATTGAAGGGCATTATAGTAATTGTGTGGGATAACGTACTGAATCCTTTGGGTTTTTTCTGGAAATCATAGCTCAAAGAAGTTTTCCATGTAAAGAGGTCATTGAGCTCCTTCAGCTTTCCCTCTTTATCAATGACCTTTGCCTGCAGTTTGTTAGTAAGCCCGAGCGAGATCTTTTCAGATCTGCCTGATTTTGAGATTGATATCGAGGAGAAATTATAAAATCGATCATTTTGCGAAAAATCGGGATGCATTGTGTAAGTAATATTTGGAGTGATAATATGTCGGAGGGCTTTCAATTTTCCTTTAGAAAAACTAAATACACCGTAGATATTAGTGGAAAGACTGGTTGAACTATTATAATCGAACCCACGAACAAACTTTTTGTTATTCTTATCTTTATCCTCCCAGATCTCGTTATAATTAAATTTTTGCTGGAATTTAAAATATTTGAAGAGGTCATCATTGTAACTTAACGAAAGCGAATGCTTGATCCCTTCCCTGTGTTCTGAGATATAGTTGCCAAGAGAATCATAGGTGTCTTCATAGAGAAGCTGTGCAACTGTAGGATCATTGGTGTTTAGTTCACCGTGATGCAGAAGTGTATTATTATAAGAAAAGTAGATTTTATTTAAAATGGATGATTCTGCTGCTTGTTTGTTGAAAATTTTCGCCAGGTTCATTCTGTATAATCGAAATGAAATAGAGGGAAGTTTCAGGTTCATCTTATCAGTTGTTTGGGGGTAAAGATATGCCCGGAAATCACAATAACCGGATAAATTGAAAAAAGTTCCTTTTGCTGAGTAATAAATTTTTGAGTAATAGGTCTGATCCTGATCAACAAGGTCTTTCTTATAGTCAAGAGTTGTATTGAAGGAGTTCTTGTTTTTCAGATAGTTATAAAAAATATATGAATGAAGAGATTGATCCATTCTGGTTTCCTGGTCATCACTGGTTTTACGAATATCTGCGTCGCTCACAAAATCAGCTTTCAACATCAGATTGCTGTAAGGAGATAATTTCTGATTGTGATATGCATTAATTGACCAGCGCAAACGGTAATCATCATTGAGCCGCTCATGATAATAAAGAAACCGTGAATCTATCCTGCCGTCCAGAATGTATCTTTTGATATAT
>CAYUTH010000337.1:0-1836 GCA_964447485.1 uncultured Candidatus Cloacimonadota bacterium
AAAATAATAAAATATTATCTCTTGATTTGGGGCTTTTGATCGCAGGGGCAAAATATCAAGGTGAGTTTGAAGAACGCTTAAAAAATGTACTGAAAGCCGTAGAAGAAAGCCCTGAAAAAGTAATCTTATTTATAGACGAACTTCACATGATCGTCGGAGCTGGGTCTGGTGGTGGCGGATCAATGGATGCTTCCAATTTACTCAAACCTGCACTCGCCCGCGGCTTACTCCATTGCATAGGTGCAACAACACTCAATGAATATAGAAAATATATCGAAAAAGACGCAGCTTTGGAACGCCGTTTCCAGCCGGTCATGGTGTTTGAACCCGATACAAATGATACAATATCCATTCTTCGAGGTATCAAAGAGAAGTACGAGATTCATCACGGTGTGAACATAAAGGATTCTGCAATAATCGCTGCTGCAACGCTTTCTGAAAGATATATTACAGATAGATTTCTCCCGGATAAGGCAATCGATCTTATTGATGAGGCATGTGCGCATATCCGTATGCAGATAGACAGCCTTCCCACCGAACTTGATGAGATCGAGCGAAAAATACGCCAGCTCGAAATTGAAAATCATTCTCTCAGAAAAGAGAAAGATGAGAAATCAGTAGCTCGAAAAGAAGAAATCGAAGCCCGTTTGAAAGAATTACAGGAAAAGGGAAATCATATCCGTACACATTGGACTCGTGAGAAGGAACTCATCGGTGCGATCCGTAAGATCAAAGAGAAAATTGATCAGACAAAAACCGAAATGGAAAGAGCAGAGAGAAATGCCGATCTGACAAAAGCATCCGAGCTCAAATACGGCACTCTCAGCAAGCTCAATGAAGAACTCCAAAAGAAGAATAAGGAACTCGAAAACCTGCAGAAAAATCAGAAGATCCTCAAAGAAGAGATAGATGAAAATGATATTGCAGAGATAGTTTCTAAGTGGACTCACATTCCGATTACAAAGATGCTCGAGAGTGAAGCTGCTCGTCTTGTGGATATGGAAAAGGAACTTCATAAACGTGTTGTTGGTCAGGATGAAGCCGTTGTTGCGGTCTCAAATGCAATCCGTCGAAATCGTGCAGGTATCAGTCCGGAAGGAAGACCTTTAGGAACCTTCATGTTCCTCGGTCCCACAGGTGTGGGCAAGACCGAGCTTGCAAAAACGCTCTCTCAAATCATGTTTGATACAGAAAAAGCAATGATACGGCTTGATATGTCCGAATATATGGAACGCCATACTGTTTCCAAACTTGTAGGAGCTCCTCCGGGATATGTCGGTTATGAAGAAGGCGGACAGCTTACCGAAGCAGTACGAAGGCGTCCTTATTGTGTTATTCTCTTTGACGAGATAGAAAAAGCACACCCGGATGTATTCAATATCCTTTTACAGATCATGGAGGATGGGCGTCTTACTGATGGTCAGGGACGCACAGTCGATTTTACGAATACCGTGATCATCATGACATCAAATATTGCATCACAGGAAATCTTTGCTGCCAACTCCAAAGAAGAAATTTCCCGATCTGTCATTATGAAAGCACTGCAGGCTCATTTCCGACCGGAATTTCTTAACAGATTGGATGAGATAATCATTTTCCACAAACTTTCTCATAAAGACATGAAAGAGATCATGGAGATACAGCTTGATGATTTGAAGAAGCGAATGGCTTCAAGAGGATTTGAAATTGACTTTTCTGAAAAAGCAAAAGACTTTATTCTGCAGCTTGGTTATGATCCTCAATATGGTGCGCGACCGCTTAAACGAATTATTCAAAAAGAAATTGAAAATAAAGTTGCCTTGGAGCTTCTAAAAGATTATAATATTGAAGAGGGTA
>CAYUTH010000338.1:0-1835 GCA_964447485.1 uncultured Candidatus Cloacimonadota bacterium
TATATTTTTCGGGATAACGCTTTTTTATCTCTTTGATATGCTCAGTGCAATGAGTAGGACAAACTAGCGTGAGCGGTTCGAGCAAAGCATATTCTGCGAAGCCATGAAATCCGCCAATAATGGCATAAGGTTCACCAAATTGTCGTGCTGTTTCCAGAATAAGTCCTATTCCCGGATGCGAGCATCCAACAATGATTACCAATCCTTTAGATGTCTTCACGATCAAGGACTGCTCGATATTCGCAAGTTCGCCCGTGGAATAAATATTTTCATGCAGCTCTGTCGGTTCATCGACATAAACCCGTTCTTTCATATTGTGAATTCCACGAATAGATGGGGGAATATAGAGTGTCACATTCTTATTTTTCGAGAGAAATGAGGACAAACCGCCGATGTGATCGTAGTGATTATGAGAGATGAAAACAGCATCAATATTTGCAGGATCGATGCCAAGTTTTTTCATATTTGACATCAGAATATCTCCATTGTCTCCTGTATCGAAGATGATTTTCTTCTCATTGACTTCAATGAGTGCTGAGAATCCCCAGGATGGTTCGAGCAGTGGATCATACGCAGTATTATCAAAAATAATAGTTAATTTCATAAGAATTATTAATAGATTTAATGACAATTTCCGTGTCCCGGTCCTTTGCCTTCGCCGTGCTCGCACATACTGTCACCTTCTGTGAGCGTGCCTTTGAGATATTCATCAATAACACAGTCGATATCTCCCTGCACACCGATGATCCAGTCCATATCATAGGATTGAAAAAGCTGTTGAGCTCTATTTCCCATTCCGCCTGCTATAATGGTTTTGCAGCCGAGGTCATTAAAATAATTAGGCAGCACATTAGGTGCATGTCCGGGATTTGGGAGTATTTCTTTTTTTTCAACGATACCATTTTCGATATCTACAAGTGTAAATTCAGGACATCGTCCGAAATGTTGTGCAACATTTCCATTCTCTGATGAGATTACTATTCGCATTGCTTCTCCTAAAATTTATTTATTATTCTCTTGTCATTTTTGCGCCGCATTTAGGGCATGTTTTATTAAGGCACGGTACACCTTGAGTGTGAGGTTCTTTGTGCCCGCATGACGGACATATGCAAGATCCACCAGGACCTGGGAAGTTACCTCCCTGTCCGCGACCTTGTCCTTGTCCTCCTCCCATACCTCTTCCTTGACCGTTTCCTCTTGGCATATTATTCTCCTTTTTCTGTATCAATCACTGAATAAGTGCCTTCTACTTCCGCAGATGGTTTTCGCTTATCTGTGATCTGTTTTGTTTTCACTTTATTTACAATTGCATTCACGGTTTTTCGTGAAATGCTGTCTGGTTTACGAAGGTCATTTATGATCGCACCGATAGCAGGTATGACAAGTGTGCGCCATACAGAGATGCTTCCATCTTTCTTTGTGAAAGCACCAAAGCAACTACCGTTTCTTCGACCTGTTCCGGGACCACGACCTTCCGGACCTGTACCGTCTCTTCTTGGCATAAAAACTCCTAAGTTATTACCACAGAGGAGTCAGAGAGCACAGAGTCATATAAACTATCTCCATGAACTCTGAATCCTTTGTGGAATGAATATCTGATAAGGTCACTATTTCTCTGCAGCTTTGATTTCTTTGAGTCGAGCTTCAAGATGCTTCATATTTTCTTTCATCATATTCAGCTCGTTCTCAAGATAATCTTTCTCATTCTCTGCTTGAGCAGATGCGGGATATGGTGCATATGCAACAGGATAAGCGGGTGCAAAATCTACACCAAATCCTCTTCCGCGTCCGAAGCCGCGACCATAACCAAATCCTTGTCCATAGCCGGATCCTCG
>CAYUTH010000339.1:0-1833 GCA_964447485.1 uncultured Candidatus Cloacimonadota bacterium
TCATCATTTAGGAATTCCGACTGACAAAATTATGCCTGAAGAAAGATACATTCCTAAATTTAAATTCTATGTTTCAGGCTTTTCTACAAGCCCCTTTGGAATTGAATGGATGAGATTTGAACCAGATAGCCCTTTCGATAAGTTAATTAAGACTATTCCACACATTGCATTTGAGGTTCAAGATTTGGATTTTGAATTAAAAAATTGTGATTTGAATGTAATAACAGAACCTAATCCTCCAGCAGAAGGTATTCGGGTTGCAATGATTGAGCACAATGGTGCACCAATTGAATTGATTGAATTTGATAAAAACAAATAATGCCAGCCGCTAACAATGTGTATAATTCATAAGGGTTTCAGAGGTTTTCGAGCATTTTCACCCGCTTCAAATTTGGGTAGTAGATTGATAGGTATGTAGCCCGCAATCCCTTACTGCACATAGCCTCGACCGTTATATGACATATTTTGCAAATACATATGGAGGTAGAAATGACAGAAGACAAAATAAAAAAAGCATATAAAGAATCAAGAAACATATATGATGATGTTCTAACCCAAAATAATTGGTTATCAAAGCTGTACATTAACCTTTTTTGGGGTGTTGATGATAATAAATTAGCAGAAAAAGTTTTAGAATTTATCCCTAATGATTTTAGTGGGAAACTGCTTGATATCCCTGTAGGAACAGCTGTATTTACGTATCAAAAATATGATTTACTAAAAAACGCAGAAATTGTTTGTATTGATTATTCAGAAGAAATGATAACGAAAGCAAAAGAACGTTTTGCAAAAATATCAAACAACAAAATAACCTGTCAGCAAGGTGATGTCGGGAATTTGGATTTTGATGATGAATCTTATGATATTCTTCTATCAATGAATGGATTTCACGCCTTTCCTGATAAAATGAAGGCATTTGAAGAAACAGCTAGAGTAATCAAAAAGGGTGGTTATTTTATTGGTTGTTTTTACATCAAAAAAGAAAAAAAGCTAACTGACCTTATTGTAAATATGGTTTTGTCAAAAAAAGGTTGGTTTACACCTCCTTTCCAAACGAAAAAAGAACTCGAAGATATTTTGGGAAGATTATATACCAGTGTTGAGTTGTCTTCAGAGAAATCAATGGTATGGTTTAAGTGCACAAAATAAGAGCGAAAAACACGTCATATAACAGCGAATAGACGGTTTCGCTCGCTTCACCCAAATTGGCCTTCGGCCAACTTCGCCTATTCGCAGAACGTTACTTAATTTTCTCCACTTGCTTATTGATCCGCACATAAATGGATTTCATGGCCATAGACCCGGCGCAACCCAGAACCACATCACCGTTTTCATTCCGCCAGTTACTGATGCTGGAATCGGTGATCGGCAACGACGAATAGACGTACTGTCCATAGTTATGGCTGGGAACATACACTGTCCAGCGATAGAGTCCGGGGAAATACAACGTAGTAAAATCACCACCGAGATATATCCCATTCTGAAGATCGATGGGCGCCGATGGATGATCGCTGATAATTTCAATGGAATCAGCAGTCCAGATCCGCTCCACTTTGATCCAGTAGACAATCGGATTTACACCGGTTGACCAGATCGGTGCCAGGGAATCTGATTCCGTGGCAATCAGAGTATCATTGTCCATTGTGAACCATTCAGTAAGATAATTGACCGGTGGTTCCGGCTGAAACGAGGCTGTTATCTCGCTGGAATTTTTTGTCACCCGGAATTCGTATTCTTCATCATAATCAATCGGTTCCAAAAGGGTCGTCAGCTTGTACCCACCATACCAGATGACCTCCGTTATTTCGGTCTCATAATTCTCAATAATTTCTA
>CAYUTH010000340.1:0-1804 GCA_964447485.1 uncultured Candidatus Cloacimonadota bacterium
TTATTATATTTTAATTTATTCCATTAAGTGGAGGTACTCATGAAAAAGTACTGTGCAATAGGATTTTTATTTTTTGTTTTATTGGTTGCATTAGCAGGATGTAACTTATTCAATTCCAGCAAGGACAATTCTAAAAATATGGATGACCTTGTTGCTGACCCTGAATTTCAATTTAATACGACCCGTTCTGTAGAACTGAACATTACATCCATAGACAAATATGGATTCCTCATGCCTTATGGGCACTTTGAGATCTGGAAAGATAATCCAGCAGATGGAGGAACTTTGCGAGTTCTTTCTATCAGAACTGACGAAAATGCAACTTTTAATGATGTTATAGTTTTACCCACGTATTATGAATCAATATTCCTCAAATCGGGAGGGATTCTTCAAAAACTGTGGCTCAATATTGAGAATGAGAAAACAGCATCTATCCTTGATACTTTTGTGTGTATTCCACCTGTTTACAATGTGAAAGGTGAATACAAATGCGAATACGAATGTCAAACTGATAATGGTTATACTTTCGGTTTATATGAACTGGAAGATAATTGTAATGGAACAACAACTGTGAAGTTTCAGGTTTGGAATTATAACAACAGAGCATTAAGCCATGTTGCGATAAGTTTGCCTGCTGGGGTGGTACCATCTCAACCAACTGATGGATCAACTTACAAATCCGGAAGGTACAGATATTCTATTGAAAACACTACAAATAATCCCTTCTACAGCATCAAGTATGAATCAATCGGTGAGGGTCCTAAAAATGGTAAGTATAGTTATTTTATTTACATTATTCCGACAGCTGATGCTGCTGCAATGACTGAAATTACAATATTAGCGAAAGCGGCAAATATTATTGGTCAAGTAACATTTGATGTAGATTACACTCCCACATGCAATGACAGTGATGGTGACGGCGTAACCGATGATTGGGATGACTACCCCTATGATCCGGACAGAGCTTTTAATCAATACACACCAGCAGAAGGACAATATGGAACCTTTATGTGGGAAGACCTCTGGCCAGACAAAGGTGATTATGATATGAATGACCTGGTCATGGATTATAATGTCAATGAAGTAACGAATGCCAGTCATGAAATCGTTGACGTAATTAATAATTTCCATCTTCGTGCAGCAGGTGCCGGCTACTTGACCAATGGCTTTGCAATTCAATATCCGAATTACTGGGAAGTTGACGGTGCCATCGACGATGAACTCGATATGGCGTATGTGGATACAGATAATCGTACGGTGATCTTTTTCGAGAATCATAAAGCCGTATTTAATGTGAGTGGTTCAACTGAATGGATCAATACCTATCCCCCTTTTGAATATGTGCCTACTGTAACTTGGTCGGTTACCATTCCTATGAAAGAATCAGATAAATCAAAAGTCGTGGTTCCCTGGAATCTTGCTCCGTTCAATCCGTTTCTTCTCCAGAATGGAGTTCGCAGTCACGAGATACATCTTCCCGATTATCCCTATACCTATGAAATGAATACTGCTCTTTTTAACACAGGTGACGATGCAACAGATCCTGCTATGGGCATTTATTTCAGAACTGCAAATTATCTCCCATGGGCAATCATGATCGCAGAGGGTTGTGATTATGCTATAGAACGAACTGAAATTTCTGATGCTTTTAACTATTTTGTGGAATGGGTACAAAGTAACGGAGCCCAAAAGCAAGATTGGTACCTCGATCTTCCTGGATATCAGAATGAAGAACTTATCTATCAAGTACCAACAAAATAAATAATTCTTATTATAACAAAAAAGCCACGTGAAAACGTGGCTT
>CAYUTH010000341.1:0-1794 GCA_964447485.1 uncultured Candidatus Cloacimonadota bacterium
GGGTATATTACAATATTTGATTGTATAGAATTCAACGAAAGATTCAGGTATTCTGATGTTGCAGCAGATATCGGATTTCTGGCTATGGACCTCGACTATCAGAATTTTCCTGCTCACTCGGCATATCTTATCCACGAATATATAAGACGCAGTAACGATCTCTCGCTTCTTGAAGTTCTCAATTTCTATAAATGCTATCGAGCTTATGTTCGTGGTAAAGTAATTGGTTTTATGCTTTCCTCTGATTTAGATAATGATACTGAAAAAAAGATTGTTGCAAAAGCTAAAAAATACTTTGAACTTTCATCCTATTATGCAGATCTTTTCTCATGCACTCTCCATACAGAAAAGAAACCCCTGCTGTTTCTCATGCATGGTCTGGCGGGAACAGGGAAATCAACAATTGCACATAAAATCTCAACGGATTATAATGCAATGGAAATCGGCACAGATGTAGTGAGAAAAAAAATGGCTGGGATGGATAAATATCAGCACCAGTTTGATGAATATGGTAAAGGTTTGTATTCCTCCCAAAAGACTGATGACACGTATAGAGAAGTCATGAATGAGGCTGAAATCTTCTTGAGGGAAGGTAAAAATTGCATCCTTAATGGTACTTTCTTACAAAAACAATATCGGGATTGGGCTCGAGAATTAGCTCAAAAATATAATGCAAAAATAATAATTATACACTGTGTTTGTGATGAAGAAGATATTAAAGAACGTTTTGCAGAACGGGCTGTAGAAAAATCAGTATCCGATGGCAGATGGGAAATTTATCTTAAGCAAAAGAAAGAATACTCCCCTCTTCAAGGAGATGACAATTCCGTAGAAATCAACACTTCAGATAATTCATATAAGCATAGAATGAATTATTATAAAAAGGTCTGTGCTGTAGTGAAAAAAAAATGAGATGAAAGAAGAATCTAAAATATTTCAAGAGCTGCAGAAGAGAGTTTTAGTTCTCGATGGTGCTATGGGTACCATGATACAGCAATGTAAACTTGAAGAGAAAGACTATCGTGGTAAAAGATTCAAGGATTGGTCAAAGTTGCTTAAAGCCAATTATGATCTGTTGAGCATTACTCGACCTGACATAATTAAAGATATTCACGAACAATATCTTCTAGCTGGAGCAGATATCATTGAAACAAATACTTTAAATGCCAACCAAATTTCCATGCATGATTACGGCATGGAGGAGTTGGTAAGGGAAATGAATTTTGAATCAGCGAGACTAGCCCGTGCCGTAGCGGATAAATTCTCAAAAATCACACCTTCAAAAATTAGATTTGTTGCAGGCTCACTTGGCCCAACCAATAAAACTGCTTCAATATCTCCGGATGTTAATGACCCGGGATACCGCTCAGTAACATTCGATGAGTTGAAAATCGCCTATCAGGAACAAGCCGAAGCTTTGTTGGAGGGGGGGGTCGATATATTGTTAATTGAGACTGTTTTTGATACCCTTAATGCAAAAGCTGCTATTTATGCAGTCCAGGAAGTATTTGATAATTTAGGATATAAGGTTCCTGTGATGATCTCAGTTACTGTTAACGATTTAAGCGGAAGAACATTATCAGGACAGACAATTGAAGCCTTTATAAACTCAGTTTCGCATATGGAATTTCTTAGCATAGGATTGAACTGCGGAATGGGTGCAAAAGAGATGCGTCCTTATCTTGAAGAACTCTCCCGGGAAACCCCGCATTTCGTAAGTGCTTATCCTAATGCGGGTTTACCAAATCAATTTGGGGAGTATGATGAATCATCGGAAATGATGTCTTCTTTTCT
>CAYUTH010000342.1:0-1772 GCA_964447485.1 uncultured Candidatus Cloacimonadota bacterium
TTGCGGATATTGCCCTCAGTCGTATCAAAATGGATATTGCTCGGCACATAATCACCTGGTTTGAGAATAGTCGAAAACAAAAGTGCTTCTGCTGCTCGTCCCTGATGGGTTGGAATAACATTTTCGTATCCAAAAATATTTTTAATTGATCGTTCAAAATGCAAATAACTCCTGCTTCCTGCATAGGATTCATCGCCCCGCATGATGCCGGCCCATTGAGAGTCGCTCATTGCAGAAGTTCCGCTGTCGGTAAGAAGATCAATAAATATATCATCAGCTTTGAGATTGAAAAGATTATATTTTGCCTGCTTGATCTTTTTGATTCTTTGTTCTCTATCCAATATTTTAATGGGCTCGACCATCTTTATCTTAAACGGTTCTACAGGATATTTTACCATATGATCTCCTTCAATAAATTACTCTTTTGATGCATTGGTTTCAATAAATTCAATGCTGGCATCACAGAGTGCTCGTGAAACAAATTTAGCTCCTCTGTCATGTCCATCAAGACCGGGTTTTGCAATTAATATTCTAATTTTTTTCTTAATATTACGATCCTCTTAAAGAACTATTTGTTCGTTATATTCACCAAATTCCTCACGTAACACATTACAAATTTCACCAAAGATGGCATAGGCTTAACAGCTTCGAGAATTGAAGGAATAAGGTTCTCTTCAGTACGAGGTATTTTACGTATTTTTTCTAGATTTTCATGCACTTTTTTCTCATCTCTTCCAGCTTTTGTTTTGTGCAATTTTTTAACTTGTAGTTGCTCAACTTTTTCATCAACTCTCAGTAAGTTTTTTGGTGATTTTTCTTGAGTGGTGAACTTATTAACTCCGACAATTATTCGTTCATTTTTCTCGATCTTTTCAGTCATTTTTTCCACAAAATATGAACCGACGAGCGGATCAATTGCCACACCGTCCTTCCCCACTTCCCCAACACTCATCGGATCATCAGAATTATATCCAATTTGAGTGCAAATGTCAAAGGCAATGGATAAGCAGGTCTGACCTTGCGAGAGGAGAAACTTATATCGCTGGTTCGATTCTTCCGCTGTTCCGAATCCTGCATACTGGCGCATTGTCCACAACCTTCCTCTGTACATTGTGGGCTGCACACCGCGCGTAAAAGGATAGAGTCCGGGATATCCAATATCCCTGTCATAATCTATTTCTTTAGTATCTTCTGGTGTATAGAGACGTTGTACTTCTTCTGAGGAGCCTGTGATAAATTCTTTCTGCCGCTCAGGATATTTCTCTATCAACTTCTTTACAATATCTTCATATTTCTTTTTCATGCATTATCTCTAAGTTCCTTAAAAAGACCTATTTAAAAAGGTCACCTCAAGGGTAGTAAAGAAAATTAAAGAGTTTTTCGTTAATTATTATTTTCAGTAAAAAAATACTGCTTCAAATAATCAATTCTGTCGATCATTGCTTGATTGCCTTCATAATATTTAGCGAGATTATCAAGTGCAAATTTCAGATTCCTGCCCTCTTCTTTCATGATCCTGTCTTTATCTTTTATAAGATGCCGTTCCGTTTTCTGCTTGATCTTCTCTGCAAAGATCATGAAATTCATCATTGAGTTGCTCTCTTCGCCAAGATAATGGTACGCAATTGCTAAATTGAAATAAACCTTCGGGTATTCGTTATACCTTATTTCTTTTTTATATTCTTTCACTGAGAGTGTCCATGCACCAGAAAGAGAGAGAAGATATCCTTTCCAGAAATGAAGTTGCGGATAGTATGGAGAAATTTGCTCCA
>CAYUTH010000343.1:0-1769 GCA_964447485.1 uncultured Candidatus Cloacimonadota bacterium
GGGCATGCTTGAGATCGACAATTTGATGAGCCAGTATCTTCCGGATTCTACGGTTGCGCTGTTTCCTTATGGAGATCAGGTAACTCTCAGACAGCTGCTTAACCACACAAGCGGAATTTATGATTTTGAAGACGAGGAGTTCATCTACATTTTATTTAGTGACCCGCTTTATCCGTGGACGCCTTTTGAGCTTCTGTATTATGCGGCACATGCAACGGAGAGCTTTCATTACCAACCCGGCACACTCTTTAGCTATTCAAACACAAATTATATTTTACTCGGACTGATCGTAGAATCAGTCACAGGCATAAGCATGGAGCAAAATATCAGGGATAGGATACTTGATCCGCTCAACCTGGAAAACACGTATTCGGGCAACGAAGGGATACCACAAGATAACTACTCAAAAGGATACCAGCCGCTCGATGAAACAACGATCTATGTTGTATCAGACCAGACGCTGCCGCTTTATTTTGAATGGGCACACGGCCAAATGGTTTCAAGCTCAGAGGACCTCTGGACTTTCCTTAATGCACTGTTAATTGGTGATCTTTTTGATGAACAGGCAACACTCAATGCAATGCTGGCTTTTATTCCTATCTCGAATTTTTCATATGGGCTGGGAATACTCAATTTTGGTGAAGAAATTGGATTTGGTCATACCGGAGGAACACTTGGCTTTTTTTCTTATGCGATGATTAATCCCACAACAGGCACAGCCCTGATCTTAATATATAACACATATAACACTGAATTCATGGGAGCTGCCGGCAATGCAATTTTTGGAATTATGTAGAGAACCGATAGAAATACAATTAATTTTTTCACGCTGGGCGAATAAAAAGAATTGGTAAATAAGTGAAAACGATCAAGGACGAGAATATGCATTCTCGCCTTCGGTTTTTAATGTAAAATCTTGAGACATGTCTGCTACGGCGAAGTCCGCAAGAGATAGGACGAAGAAGGATCGTAGAGCATGTCTTAAGTTGAAATATTTATGAATTACTTATCACAAGCTCTTCGACCAGTCTTCATTTCATTACGACTTGGCAAGCTTATGACAAGGTAATTAATGACGGCTCAATTATTTTTGGAGTGCATCGAGTGTCTCGATGCTGTATAGCTCTGATTATAAGCCGACGGAGTTTGCAAAGCCAAAAAGAAAGAGAGCCCAATCATTTTTGGCTTTTCAATCTATCAAATTTAATATTTCTATTTATAGAATCACATATATCTTTTATTGGAATTTTTAATTCATTGAATAAGTAAATTGTTAATATCAATCTTAATCTTTCGCTTAAATAAAATAATTCTATTGGATCCTCTACAACATACTCAGATTTTTTATTAGAGTGAACTAAAAAATCTCTAGTAACTTCAACTTTTCTTGAAAAATTCTCTTTTTCAAATATAAAATCATTAAATATTTTATCAAAATTATTATTATTTAAAAGTTCATCAATTTTGTATTTTATACCTTTGTTTATATTAAACTTTTGTTTAATAAATCCTTCTAATGAAAGGTATAAAGACAAAAAATAAATATTTGGTTTGATAACAGATTCGTAAAATGTTTCAAAAAATAGTTTAAAGACATTTTCTAATTTACTACTTAAGTCAAACCATATATTCAAAATATTTTCAAATTCACTTTCTAATTGAGGAAAAGAAAAAAGCATATAATATGACTGAATATTATCTCTTATTTTTGGCTTTAAAGACGGTCTTTCATAAATTACAATTTCCTCATTCAATTTTTCATTAACATA
>CAYUTH010000344.1:0-1769 GCA_964447485.1 uncultured Candidatus Cloacimonadota bacterium
TTCTATGAAAATATTTACTTTATCATATCTGGCTCTTAGAATTCTTGAAGCATAAGCATCATTCAATAAAATTGTATTTATATCTTCTCCAATTAGAGAGATATTAGACTTTAATCCAAGAGGGAATATCTGTCCATTTGATCCGGAATATGTTCCTTCTGCCACAAATACGGTTTTAGGGTTGAGACTATCTGACTCGATTTTATGAATTGCCCAGGAAATTGTTCTTAATGGTTCATCTGGAGTTAGTCCACTGTTATTATCATCACCATCTGTTGCAACATATATATTATGATTTACTGTTTCCAACCAATAATTCTGAATATCAAAGGTAAATTCACCGGTATTATGTACATTTTGGGAATATTCTGCAAAATAACCCATCGGTTCTAAGACAGTAAAGGTATCTACAATCACCTCAATATCTCCAGTATCAATACCTAACATATCGCTTCCTGCTCCTGCATAATTATTGTAGATATTACATAGGTTCGTTTCATCAAATATCAGTTCACTGTCATCTCTTACATATATTCCTCCCCCACCACTGGTATAATTATTGTATATATCAACACCCGATAGTGTGACAGAAGAAAATCTTATAAAGATTCCTCCACCACCTGTTCCATAATTATTATAGATTTCACAATTTTTTATTAGAATATTGTTACTATGATGAACCTTAATCCCTCCTCCTCAAAACCGTAATTTGCTTGTTCATATCCTTTTGTAATTGAAAAACCTTGTATTGTTGCATAATTTTCATAAGTATCAAGTCTGATACAACTTCCATTTTTATTTCCATCAATAACAGTAGAATCAACATAACTTTCATCGTTTGTTGTTAACTCAAGACTCGCAAGAGTGATGTTTTTGCCATTAAAATTTACATTCTCATAGTAAGTTCCAGGATATACAAGGACAGTATCTCCATTAATAGAAGCGTTAATTCCTTCTTGGATGGTGGTGTAATCACCACCTCCGTTTACATTAACGATAATTGTGGTAGTATCTCTATATGGTTGAACATGTCCGATGTATTCCTTTTTTGCACTTGGAACATTCCGAAAAACTCTTATGACATATTCACAATCATTTCTGATTTTTCCGATACTATTTATCCAGCAATGATCTATAAAACTAAATAGGATAATTAATCCATCGGGATTCTTATAAGCAACTGATTCTAATTTTTCCTGAGATATTAAATCATAGAAAATAACTTCCGGCTCTTCACCCTCAGGTCCTATCCACGGAAATATCTGAGTATAAGTTTTATATTTGTCCTCAGCGAATAGATTTATGAATAAAACAAGGGAAAATATAATCGTGAGTAAAAGTATTTTTTTCATTCTAATATTCCTTCATAGCTTCCTTGAAGTCTTAAATCCTATTTATGCTTTTCATTTTTTTTCCACCTTAACTCAAAGGAGTGCACATCGATTTTTTTCGTAAAGATTTATTTTTCATTCTGAAATGTATCACAAGAATAATCGGTTAATTGGGGGCAATTGACCCTACTTACTTTTCTCATCCCAACTTCTCCAAAATTTCCTTTGTTGGCTTGTCCCTCTTCCCGCTGCTGAAACTTATCGCATCGACTGGGCAGCTCTCAATACAGGATGCACATGAAAAGCAATCGGGAATTGTCTTTTTCTTTTTAATTATTGCTTCCATTACGGTCGAGGGACACTTTTTTATACACGTTCCACATGCAATACATTTGTCATAATCAACCTTTATTTTCGTTATACTTATCTTCTCAGCAA
>CAYUTH010000345.1:0-1760 GCA_964447485.1 uncultured Candidatus Cloacimonadota bacterium
ACAAAACGCTTCATAGATCATGCGGCAGCCGATGATAATAAGTAGTCCAAAAGCGATCCAATGATCAAATTTCTCAATATATTCACGGAAAAGGTTGCCGCCAAACCAGCCGATAACGGGCATCAATGCCTGAAATCCACCAAAGAAAAGTGCGATGATACAACCCCAGAAAAGAAATGATCTCTTGAGAGAAAATCCGCTGGCAAGGGATACTGCAAAAGCATCCATCGCAAGACCGACCGCAATAAATAAGATTTGAAATAATGGCATAAAATATACTCTTTCTGAAATGCAATGTTTAAGAAATCATCAGCTTCTTGTCTAAGAAAATATTATTGACTTATCATCATCCAACAGCAGAAAAAGGAACATGGATATAAAAAAACTTGAAATACGTTTGAAAGAGATCTCCGGCGGGAAAGTACTCGATGTCGCAACAGGATCGGGGCAATTCATACAACTTCTGATGGAAGCCCTAAAGGATTATCACGACTTTGTGGGTATTGATGTTCATGAAAAAGCCCTCGAATATGCACAAACGCAATTTGAGGACAAGCCCGTCCGTTTCGAAAAAATGAATGCCGAAAACCTTTCTTTTGAAGATAACATCTTTGATACAGTCGGCATTCAATATTCGCTGCATCACATGAAGAGGTCGGAGGTACTGTCGGAAATGTTACGTGTTCTGAAACCCGGAAGTTACTTTCTCATTGCTGAGATGTATGGTGATGGCAATCAAACTGAAGCGCAGCACTCACATATTAAGATACACCACCTTGCTGCTGACCTCGATACGGCAAAGGGAGATTTCCACGACCACACCTACACCAGAGATATGATACGCAATATCGTGGGGAAGCTTCCTTTCTCAAAGCTCGAAGAATTTGACCTGACCTATCCCGTCGATGATCCGAAAAAGCCCGAATTCATTGCGAACATGAAAGCAAGCATAACCAAAGCACTCGATCGCTACAAAGATATTCCTGGTTTTGATGAATATCAAGGAAAGGTCGATGAACTTATGGAATGGTTAGAAACCTACGGTTATGCGCCTGCGAGTTCGTTGTTTTTTATAGGGAGAAAATCAATTTAAGATTACTCGGCTACTTCTTGAGCTGATCCAAGATATCTTTCACCTTATTGATATACGCAAATCCAAAACCAAGGTTAAGCAGACTTGCCAGATGCATCTCCTCATTGATCGCACCTGTGCCGTCAGCTGGGAAAAATACCCGGTAATCCCGATAATATGCATCTCGCGCTGTTGATTCGCAGCACATGCACGTCATGATGCCGGTAATTACCACATCTTTTATGCCAAGGCATCTGAGCACAATTTCCAAATCAGTATTATAAAAGGATGAGTACCGATGTTTCAAGACAACTTTTTCATTGGGCAAAGGGTATAGTTCTTCTACAATATCGCTGTCCGGACTGCCTTCTTTGCACATACCTTCCCACCACCAACCCATGATGCCTGCGTCCAGCTTATCAGGATGATGCACATGTTTTGTGTAAATGACCGGGCGTTTGTGCTTTCTGAATTGTTCTATCAATTTCTTTATATTTGGCAGAATTGCAGCACCCCCGCAGGTATAGGTAGGCGAGTTGGGATCGAGAAAAAATCTCTGCATGTCGATGACCAGCAGACAAGCATGCTCTGTATCAAGCTCCATTTTGTGCTGATTAAAAGGAGATATCTTTTCCAGCCATTGCTGTGTTTTTTCTTCAAGCGTTTCTGTAGTGACGTATGGTTTCAT
>CAYUTH010000346.1:0-1756 GCA_964447485.1 uncultured Candidatus Cloacimonadota bacterium
TCATAATTTGTAACTGTATAAGGATTATTAGGGTCTGTAGAAAAATTTGCGGTGACACCATTTGAAGCAGTATCAAAAATAATACTTTCTGGCAAGAATCCTTTTTTAAAAGCCGTTGCATAAACAATTGGTTTAAAGGATGATCCTGGTTGACGAATACTTAGAGTGGTATTTACATTTCCTTCAGCTTCCATATTCCAATAATCGCGAGATCCAACCATTGCTAATATCTGGCCAGTATTTGGGTCTTCGGCTAGAAGACTTAGGTTTTGTACTCCTGCATTTTTTTCATTAAGGTTTCCGTATTTTTCAACTAATTCCTCAGCTAAATTTTGAAGACGCATGTCCAAGCTCGTAATAATAGTATATCCGCCTTTTTCTAGCTCTTTTTCTCCTAATTCTTTATAAAGGAGATCACGAACATACATTACAAAATGAGGTGCTTTAAAGCCGAAACTTTGAGTAGCAAAAGTTACTTTTTCAGCTTGCGCTTTAGTCACTTCATCCTCAGAAAAATAGTTTATAACTGCTGTTCTGCTTAAAACCCAGTTTTTTCTTTGCTCTAACTGGTCAATATGAGAGCCGTAAGGAGATAGATAGCTAGGTGACTGAATTAGGCTGGTTAAGTAAGCAGCTTCTGTCAAATCCAAATCCTTAGCTGATTTATTAAAATAGTATTGACTTGCAGTTTCAACGCCATAGTTATTGTCGCCAAAACTAATCTGGTTGAAATACATTTCTAAAATTTGATCTTTTGTGTAATGGCGTTCAATCTGGATGGTTACGATCGCTTCTTTAATCTTTCTAATGATGCTCCGTTTAGTTGTTAAAAAAGCATTACGCGCTAATTGCTGCGTGATTGTCGATACTCCCTGTATTGGTTTATGATAAACAACGGTATTTATAATAGCTCGTACAAAGCTTTTGAAAACAAAACCGTGATGCTCATAAAAAGTATGGTCTTCGGCTGCTAGAGTTGTTTTAATAACGTTTGGAGAAATCTGATTTAGGGGGATTACAGTTCGTTTTTGTTCCCCATGGATTTCGTAAAGCAAAATTTTTCCAGTGCGGTCATATATTTTTGTTGATTCTGGAACGATTCGTTTATCAAATACAGATGGGTCTGGTAATCCTTCAGCAAGAAAAATTAAAAAAAATCCCAATAAAACTAAACCCGAAAAAGATAATAGTAAAAAAAATGAGATAGTCTTTTTTATCATTTTATTTTAATTTGAGTGCTTCATTCCTATTTTATTAATTCCTGCCAAAGCAACAGCTAAAGCATCAGCGATATCGTCTGGTTTTGGCATTATTTCTAAAGAGAAAAAACACTGAATTGTTTTTTGGACATCTTTCTTATTTGCTCTTCCATAACCTATGAGATTTTGCTTGATTTCTAATGGCGTTAATTCTATACATTTTAAGTGGTTCTTTTGTGCAATCAAGAGTATAACACCTCTTGCTTCGCTAATACTCATAACAGTTTTAGCATTTTTAAAGAAAAATATTTTTTCAATAGCAACTATTGATGGCTTATATTTTTTTATCAAAGAATTAATTTCTTTTGCTATTATTTCCAGTCTTTCTCCTTGTGTTTCTTTGGATATTTCTAAACAGCCATAATCTATTGGTTTTATATCCTTTTTTACAACGCGAAGAAAAGCCCATCCTATTCGAGTTGTTCCCGGGTCAATTCCTAAAATTATCATTATAATAAGTCGGCGTTACAATAAATTTCTTCTACATCATCATGCTC
>CAYUTH010000347.1:0-1744 GCA_964447485.1 uncultured Candidatus Cloacimonadota bacterium
CCATCGAAATCCACCCGCTTGAAGAAATAGAAATAGTTTCATAATATGCGCCAAAATAGACAAACAGGAAAGGGAGATCGAGAATCTTCGTATACCCGTCAATCGACACATAATCGCCATTCACGGGTATTCCCTGTCCGCCAAGTGCAGGATCCAGTTCTATCCAATCATAAACAGGCGCATTGAAAAATCCTGTGTCTGAACTCTCTATCGCATAATAGCCGTAATTGGAAAAAGTCGGACTCGTCTCACCAATAATGCCGATAGGAATTGAAAATTGAAGGCATTGCACCAGGGAATCATTTTGTGTGATCTGTAATTCGAACTGTGCTATTTCTCCGGTTATTACTTCATCAGGAAGCACTGAAAAAAGAACAAGATTAGAGCCCGTACTTCCTGTCGGAATGGAATTGTAATTACTCTCATCCTGTATTATCTGAACTTTATTGTTCGTACATACCAGTGTTGCAGTAAAGATATCTGAACTCACAGAACCCGTATTTGTAAGATCAATAATCACATCATCTTCCTGATTTTGCGCTAGGCAAGTATCTGCGTTCTGTACAAGAAAATCAAACAGAACGAGCTCAGGACTCATTATTTCTACGGGTATTATCAAAGACTGATCTCCAAGATTAGATGTAATATGAATATCCAAACTCGGCGTGTTCCCGTTTTGCCAGACTTCATCTATTCCAAGAAAAAGATTTTCACACGTATAGCTTGTATTTGATGGGATCGATTGGATTGTGATACTATCTGTTATGATTGATAATGCTGAACTTTCTGAAGAAAGGTATATCATAATATCATCAGCAGATATGGGAGCAGGATTATGAAAAATAAACTCATATTCTATTGTATTTCCTGATACCGGATCATCGAGATATGTCACATTTGTGAGTTCTAACTGATCATCAGAGTAAACGCTCAAACCATTTATTTCCGGCAAATAGCCATATTTTGAAGCTGTAATTTGATATGAACCAACAAGAAAATCTGCAAAGAGTGTGACGCTTCCGTTTTCATCAGTCATTCCTTTTGTGATGAGTTCCCCATCTCGTGTGATCGTGACCATAAAATCTGATTCGTCATCATCGACATCAATTTCTGCAACGATATAATTTTGCTGCTCGGAAATACTGCTCTCAGTAGTCAGAGTAATTTCTTGAGGAACATCTGTCCAAACCTGTAAACCCGGATCACCAAGAAGGTTGTACACATAAAAATAAAATTGATCGGAATCTAATGAACCGCCCCACGCATGATTATGAGGATAGTTATTATAGAGTTCCATTTTCCCGCGAAGAAGCATTTCTCCGCACCGATGGATCCCCTCTTGAGTGATGCCCTGATAAATGCCCATATCATTGCAGTTATTCCACGGAGTTTTTGTATCCCATTCACTGGGACCGATAAAACCTATTGCACCTTTTGGATTGGCAGGAGAGCCCTCTTTCATCCACACCTCACCAAAACACTGATCATCAGCAGCAAACGCAAAATCGCCGCCGCCACAGGTCATACTCGTAAGCATGGGAAGCATGAAGCCGTTGTTCATAGAGGGAATATCCACACTGTTTAAAAAGTGATATCCATACGAATTGCACCAATAAAGAGGACTTCCAAAGCCGCGGAAATTAATCAGAGAATATCCTCCGTTGATCATATCTATGAGCTGAGGAATACCGACGTTCATTGGATAGATAAAGAAATCAACCTGTTGGAATCCTGCATAGTACAG
>CAYUTH010000348.1:0-1734 GCA_964447485.1 uncultured Candidatus Cloacimonadota bacterium
CAGCAAACCATATAACAGACTATTTGCTTCCTGAAAACCAAGCACTATCAAAATAACTTGGGTGATAACGATAGCGAGAAATATAGCTATTCCCCCGCTCCTGGGAGTGGTCATTTCATGGATACTTCTATCCCTTGGTTGATCAACATTGCCACATTTCTTGGACAACCAGATGTTTGCCGGCACCAAAAGATAAACAAGCACCAATGATCCAATTGCAACATAAATATTTATCATAATTTTTTCTTTATTAATTTTTGATATAGATCTATATAGGATTCCACGAACCTATCAAGCGTAAAGTACTCTAAAAATATCTTATAACCCGCTGCTCCGAATTTATTTTGCGTAAGCGTGTCTTTTGATAGAGAGAGAATTTTTTTTGTCAAATCTTTATGTTCACCAATTTTAATAAGATATCCGTTTTCCCCGTCTACAATCAATTCATTATTCCCTTTTATGTCTGATGCAATCACAGGTTTCTTCATGCTCATCGCCTCTAGAAGGGTCAAAGAAAGTCCTTCCCATTTTGAGTAAAGGATAACTATGTCAAAAAGTTCATACCATTCTGCAACGTTCGATTTCCATCCAATTAAACGTATGTTATCTTCTACTTCCGCTTTTCGTACAAGCTGCTGTGCATGCTTGAAATACTCACCATCTCCGATAAATATAAATTTGATACTCTGCTCATCTTTTACACTATCAATCGCAACTTTGATCAAATTAATAATGTTCTTTTGTTCGGAGAATCTGCTGACTGATCCCACAATAGTATTGTTTTCAGCAATTCCTAATTCCTTGAGCTTAATATGATTTTGTGATACTAAACCCTTAATTCCATTGCAGATCGTAACAATTTTTTTTTTGTTTATAAGATGTTTTTGTACTGCTAATTTGCGTTCAAAGGAATTTACAGATACCGCAGTATCGCAGAAAACACCTGCAATCCTTTCCAGATTTTGATAAAATGATCTCACAATTTTTGATTGATACGGATGAAAGGGAAATCCATGTATTGTATGAATAATAATTTTAATGCCTGCGAGTTTTGCGGCAATTCGACCCATGAAACCAGTTTTTGAAGAGTGAGTATGCACGATGTCAAATCGTTCATTCCTGAAAAATGTATACAATTGAATAAATATTCGAACATCATGTATGTTAATTTTCTGAATGAGTTTCGGGAATGCTACATGCTTGAAATCCATCTCTTTCAACTTCTCTATCATTGGTCCGTTCGACGCAGAAATGACAGTATTATCATATTCATTTCTATCAAGATTGTCAATCAGATTGATCATCATATTTTGAACGCCTGAAAGAAGCGGCAGCAATTGGACATGGCAGATTTTAATTTTTCTCATACAAATTTATTCAGAATATTCACCAGTTTTTTCGTCAAATTTCTACGCTCATAAGCGGAATAATCATTTTCCATAATTGGAAATATCTCTTTAATGATGCCGAGTTGTTTGCATCTTATCATTTCAAGAATATTTTCTTTGATCTTCTGCACATCATCAGGTTGACATGTCAAACCAGCTGAGAAATTCTCTATTATACGAGCAGCTTCTCCTTGTTTCGGGACCATCGCCAAAATTGGTTTGCGAGCTGCGAGATATTCAAAAAGCTTCGCAGGAATTACTATTTCGCTATCTCGTTTTGCAATAAAGAGGAGCAGAAAATCGCTCTTCATCAGGCAGTCAATTGATTCTTTATGTGAAACCTGAG
>CAYUTH010000349.1:0-1733 GCA_964447485.1 uncultured Candidatus Cloacimonadota bacterium
TATCGTAAAATCTTGTACAAAAACCCTCAATCCCTTCAACTCCAACTGGAGTTGACATGAAACTGATATTTTTTGGGGGTATGACAACATAACATAAAAAAATTTGACAAAATAAACTCCTTTTTATTAATTCACAATAAATCTATTATCGGAGGATGATATGAAGATATTAATTGTGATTATGGTATTTTTTTTACTGCCGATTATGCTCTTCTCAGCACAACTAAAACCCACAGCTATACCCTCAAAATTGATGGATATAACACAAATACATGATTCTGGAAATTACTTATTCCGTATTTCTAATTACGGAACATTAGGATCCGGTGATGATGTTGTTCCACAATGGCCCTCTCTTGAATATCCACGAGGTTCTGGTATTGATTTTCTCTATACTGGAGCTTTATGGTTTGGTGCTAAAAAGCAACGCAGAGATGATTATGGGCAAATGCTATTCTGGCAAGATCCGCAACATGAAACAACTGGCACGACAAATTCGGGGTATGGAAGGGTGATCGACACATTGACCACCGTTGGTTTTGACGGAGATGATGACTATTACGAGCTTCTACCAGCATATAATCCGTTAGAAGAATATTTTCTGGGCAACCAGTATGCACTGTATAATTATAGTGATAGGGTCATGAAATATTATTCTCAAGATGGAATACTGAATTATGACGATGATGGTGATGGCTTAATTGATGAAGACCCAATTGGGAAAATCGGTTTCCCATATGATATTGATAGCATCTTCTGTTTCACTGAAAATTTTGATGATGACGGTGATGGTCTTATAGATGAAGATGGAGGGTATTTTGGTTATGAGAATTTAAAATCATACTTTTATGATTATAGCCCCTTTGGATCTCCCGGAGAACGAGTTATCGAATCACAATCATATGCTCAAAATCATATTCCCTTAAATATTGCAATTTCCCAGGAGACTTTCTGCTGGCCCTATCAATACTTCGATAAAATTGCACTTATTAAAACTACGATTTATAATATAAATGAGCAGGATACACTCTTCGATTTTGCATTGGGATATTACATGGACTGTGACGTGGGACCTCAATCGTGGAGTAGCTCAGCCAGGGCTACAGATGATGTAAGCAGCTACATTCCCGGTGAGGGTAATAAATTTGCCTTTACTTATGATGCAGATCATGACAACGGTTTATCAAATGGGTATGTAGCAGCAAAATTTTCATCAAATGTTGACTGGGCTGCTTTTGCATGTTGGACATGGGATGTTGGTGATGGACCACAAGATGGTGTGCCAAACGAGGATCGTAACGAAAAATACTGGCTTATGACTCATAACTCTGATCCCTTTTCGTATAAATACATATCACTCCGTGATGATCCCAATGCGCAAATAAATTACCCCTGTGATACACGATTTATGTATTCATATTATGGAGATCAGAATGGATTTACAAATCCAACAGTAAATAGTCTAAATTTATCGCCAGGCGACTCTGTTGTTATCTATTCTGCGGTATTTCTCGGTGACACCATTGATGAATTACAGAATATATCATCTATATTAGAACAATTTGATGATGTCAATTATGATATCAATTTTATTAATGATTTTGTTCCCGATCTATTTTTCTCTGAATATATTGAAGGATCAAGTCAAAATAAAGCTTTAGAAATATTCAATCCAACAATTAATCAAATTGAACTCAGTAATTATCGTATAGCAGAATCAGTAAATGGCAGCG
>CAYUTH010000350.1:0-1731 GCA_964447485.1 uncultured Candidatus Cloacimonadota bacterium
CTCAAATCATTTCGCTTTGATTGCTTATGAAAGATTATTATTATAAATGCTTCTCGTGTGGTGCCAGGTGGTCATCGGATGAGATAGAAAAGCAAGATCATTACTTGTGCCCGAATTGTACGGACAAAAACAAACCATACTCTCCACTTATTGGGTGTCTGAGGATTCATTACGATTATGGAGAATTAAAAACTGTATATAGCAAGGATTTTTTTAAGCAACAACATCCTGGGAGCATTTTCCAATTTTCATTGCTTCTCCCCCTAAAAAATGAAGTGCAAGGATTGATGAAAACTCGTATGGCATTACCGGACAACTCTCTCAATAAAATTGTTTTTGATTCAAATAATTCTGTTTTTATTCTTGATGATACACACAATCCGACATTTTCTTATAAAGATAGGGCTTCAATGCTGGTTCTTGCCAAAGCTCTTGAATTGGGGAAAGATACGATCTGCACAGCCTCCACCGGCAACGCTGCCTCATCGATGTCAGGGCTGTGCGCGATGGTCGGAATAAGGTCAAAAATTTTTGTACCCAAGACTATTCCGCAGGAGAAGTTGACCCAGATACGAATGTACGGCGCTGATGTTGAGAAGATCAATGGCTCATATGATGATGCCTACGACATCTCAATAAATGAATCACAAAAACATGGTTGGTACAATCGAAACACTGCATACAATCCTCTCACTACAGAAGGAAAGAAATCAGGCGCTTTCGATATCTTCATGCAAATGCACTGCACCGCTCCTGATAAAGTATTTGTGCCGACCGGTGACGGAAGCATCATCTCCGGAATATACAAGGGATTCTATGACTTGAAGCAACTCGATCTAATAGAAAGAATTCCGCAACTCATTGCAGTACAGGCAGAAGGAAGTTCAGGCATTATTGATTACCTTAAAAAAGGTGATTTTACCTATAAAGAATCAAACACACTTGCAGACAGTATTTCTGTGAATGCACCACGGAATTTATTTATGGCTGCCGATGCGGTCAAAAGCACCGATGGGTTTGGTGTCAAAGTGAGTGATGATGAAATTTTGAGGGCGGAGAAATACTTGAGTCAAAAACATGGCTATTTTGTAGAACCTTCGGCAGCATCAGCGTGGGCGGGATTTATAAAATACAATGAGCAGTCCAACTCCAAAGGTGAGAAAAACGTTATTTTGCTTACAGGCAGCGGATTAAAAGATATTAAGAATGCTCAAAGATCTCTTATCACGGAGTAAATATGAGTGCGAAAATATATGGATTGATAATCGCTGCGGGTTTTTCCAGCAGAATGGAAGATTTCAAACCCCTCGTGCGATATAATCAAAAGACATTCATCGAACACATTATTAATAAACTTGCAAGCGTTTGTGATGAAATTCTCATTGTGAAGGGATTTAACGGATATGCGCTTGAGGATAGTGTCAAAGCAATATACCGCGGGGACGCACTTCTAAAAAAAATTGACTTCGTTCATAATCAAAATTTTGAGAAAGGTATGTTCAGCAGTGTTCAGGTCGGCTTAAAAGAAATATTTTCTGAGATGCAAAATGATGATTATGTGATGCTTCATCTTGTGGACCAGCCGCATATTTCCGAGCATGTGTATGAAGAATTATCTCGCAAAGCGCGCAGTGAGGACATGAAAGTTATTGTCCCTTCCTATAATATGAAGGCGGGGCATCCAATTATTCTATCAAAAGAAGTAGTTGAAGAGATAACTTGCGCACCCGA
>CAYUTH010000351.1:0-1725 GCA_964447485.1 uncultured Candidatus Cloacimonadota bacterium
TTCCTTATTGCATTATGCCTTGTTTTTTCCTCACACCTTTTTGCATGGAGACCTTCCGAAATGGAGGTCAAAGTTACTCTAAATTCACAAGAAGACTATCAAATCTTACATTCCCTTAAACTGAATGGAGATGTGTATCGGAATTTCGCACGAGTGTATGTAACTCCCGATGAATATGAAAAACTAAAACAAACAGGTCTTGTATATGAAATAATCGTAGAAGACCTTGAAGCTCATTCCAAAGAGATACTGGAGCTGCGCACAGATTGGCTTTGGTACGATGATATTATTGCACTGATGGATAGCTGCGCGGCAGCATTCCCTTTTATCTGCAGAAAAGAATATATCGGAGAAACGGTCGAAGGACGAGAGATTTCCGCATGTATCATCAGTGACAATGTTTCCCTGGAAGAGAATGAGCCGGAGATCATGTTTGATGGGGGAATACACGGAGATGAACTCTGTGCAGCAGAAAATGTTGCACGAATGATCAGGTACCTTTGTCTGAATTATAGTTCGAATACACAGGTTACAAATATTGTAAATAATACTGAGGTGTGGCTCTATCCGATGGTCAATCCAGATGGAAGATATCATGTTGTAAGATATAATGCAAATGGTGTTGATCTTAACAGGGATTGGGGTTACATGTGGGATGGAGATACAGGAAGTGGACCGTTTCCGTATTCTCAACCTGAAACAAAAGCATTAAGAAGCTGTATGTATAATAACCAGTATGTCGTTCATACAACATATCACGCTGGTGATCAATGTGTTTCATACCCATGGAGTTATCGATCAAATTCTTGTCCTGATGTTGCACATATAGATCAGTTAGCTGGGGTATATTCGAGTAATTCTGGATATTCATCATTACCTTATTACCAAGGTTTTACAGGTATGTATCCTATTAATGGCAGCTCGAAGGATACTAATTACGGTATCATGGGTTCTATTAGCTGGTCAATTGAATTATCCCTCCAGAAACAACCACCAACATCACAAATAGTCTATTACTGGAATCTTAACCTTCCTGCAATGCTTACTTTGATGGAATATTGCCACTACGGACTTAATGGACTTGTTACTGATGCTGTAACGGGTGACCCTGTCTCAGCTCTCATCTGGGTAAACAACTTCATGCCTACATATACAGATCCTCAAGTCGGTGATTTTCATAAGTATGTATTAAATGGAAATTATACTGTCACCGTCACTGCCAATGGTTATGAAAGTCAGACGATGAATAATGTTACTGTCACAGCGATGAATGCGACAACAGTAGATTTTCAATTGCAGCCATCTGACGATGATGCTTTTTACGGATACAAATTCGCTGCAAGCCAGATACCCAATAACAACACCGCAGATGAAGGAAATACTCCTGCTGCTCTTGGCGAACCGGATAATATAAATTACTCTATCGGAAAAGACGGATGGTGCATAATTGATATGCAATATCCAATAGTCGACGGCGCTTATAATGATTTCACAGTGTACGAGGGAGATATTACTCCTGAAGGATTTGATTGCTATGTAGGAAGCTCGATTGATGGACCGTTCTATTTAATAGGCACCGGTTCCGGAACGACAGAGTTTGATCTCAGCGGGTCAGGACTCGCAGAAGCTCAGTTCATAAAAATAGTTGATGACGGCGATGGAACTGCCATCTCACCTGATGCCGGTTTTGATCTTGATGCGATCTCTACTGAATTCATTCAAGGG
>CAYUTH010000352.1:0-1706 GCA_964447485.1 uncultured Candidatus Cloacimonadota bacterium
ATGTATATGATACTCAAAAGTTTGGAGATTGGGAAAATGAGTGGGGTAGCGGATATGAATTTGGTTTTTTCAATACTCTTTTCCTACGCTGGGGTGAATTTCATGACGTGCAAGGGCATATTGAAGGGAGCACTTCGGGAATTGGTGTAAAATTTAATATTAACAATCTTGTCTATTTTGAATATAATTATGCATCATTTCCGGGTGGCGAACTTCAGGCAACACAAAGAAAAGAGGATGTGATGATCTCGGTTGATCTGATGAAAGTGTTAAAGAAAAAATAAGTGTCAGGGAGTTGTATGACACATCACCGTGTGATGGTTTTTAACACATTGGCATATAAAATGAGTCGTCGGGGACCATTCCCTGACGAAAAATTAGCTTTCGCAGACCAATACCAGGCAAAGGACATGAAATGGCATTAAGAGGAAGATCGTATTTCAAGGAAGAAAATTGCTTTTTTATTACCACTTCCATTATCAACCACCTTCATGTTTTCGCATGCTCCGAAACATGTGAAATACTGATCAGAAATATCAAATTCTATCAAGAAAAATACAAATTTCAAATACTTGGATATGTAATCATGCCATCACACTTCCATTGGATAATTTCGACTGATAGCCAATTTTGTACAATTTCAGATATTATGAGAGAGATCAAAAAGTATTCAGCATGGGATATTATGGATTTCTTCGAAACTCACAGAATTATAGATTACCTTGAAATATTTGAAAATGCAGGAAAGAAGGGGCGTAAGCAAAAAAGAAAATTTTGGAACGATCGTTTTGATGATGTCGTTATAAACAGCAAAAATTTCTTTTTTCAAAAACTCAATTATATTCATAATAATCCGGTGAAAGCAGGTCTTGTAGAGAATCCCGAAGATTATACATATTCCAGTGCACGAAATTATAAATATGGAGATCATTCAGTTATCTATGTTGAAACAGACGTTCTATAAACAATTCTTCGCACAATTGTGTCAGGGAATGGTCCCTGACACCTCGCTAAACTCCTCTGAGCCGTCGGGGACCACTCCCCGACGGACACTCATCTTATAAATTTCATAAAAAAATTGCATTAAAATTACATTCCTGCATTTATTGATTGTAATCATTACCAGGAGTTTTCATGGATCTTACGAAACTCAATTATTATTATAATAAATTTAAATTTGGTGAGGATAATTTTCACAACCTGATGAAATATCGCATCAAAGAGATACTCCTTGTGTCCACCTTTTACGATGCCTTTATCTTTGAACAGGACGGTCGACTTTCAGAACAGATATTTGGTGAATACCGTCAACTCAATCTCAGTACAGCCCCGCGTATAACAAGTGTTCCCACAGGCAAGCAGGCGCTGGAATTGTTGGGAAATCGTTCTTTCGATCTTGTCATAACCATGATGAGGATCGGTGAATTAAGTCCGTTCGAACTGAGCCGTCGCATTAAGCAGGATTATCCGAACATGCCGATACTTCTGCTGCTTAATGTGCTGTCCGATATCTCAATTGTTGAAAAGAACAAAGATGAATTGCAGTATATCGATAAAGTTTTTTTATGGAATGGGGACACAAAACTTTTCCTTGCAATGATCAAAATGATCGAGGATGCACAAAACGTGGAATATGATACGGAACAGGGCTATGTCCGCGTTATTTTGCTCATCGAGGACTCGATAAAGTATTATTCCATGTTCCT
>CAYUTH010000353.1:0-1681 GCA_964447485.1 uncultured Candidatus Cloacimonadota bacterium
TCAAATGTTACCATGAAAATAGTATCTATTAGCCACAGTTATCTGAACACTCCCATGATAATTTTTTTCATGAATACTCCTTATTTATTTTACGACTACTTTATCTCCAATTTTAATGGTACCTTCTTTAGCCAAAACTTTTGCGATAGACATCTTTTCCTGTACCTGGATAACGATCAACTCGCCAAGCATTGTTACTTTTGTTCCAAGAACTTCTTTGGTGATAGGATGAATGATCTCATCACCTTCCCGGAAAGCAACACACTTTGTGCCCTTTCTGATGCCCACATTGCTGCCCATGTCAAGATACAGAACATTTTCATCCGTATTGACTATATATCCTTCTACGAGCGGAAGAGCATTATAGATCAAGATCGCCACATTCTCGACCAGTGATTCAAGATTAGCCATACTTGGTTCACCGGTTTGGGATTCTTTTGCAACGATCATTTCCGCAGTTTCAGTATCGATACCGCGAGCACTCACTTTTCCGAAACCCTCTGCAATATTGATGGTTCCGACCACGATCACATCTGCGCCTGCGAGCTTCCCCACTTGGACTGCAGTCTCTTCATCCACCATGCCGGACATTCCCAATGCCTGCTCATTCATGACCTGGTCCATCGCACCGCGCTCGATAACTCTGAACCTTCTCAGGTTAACAAGCTGTGTGACCAATTTCTCCATAAGAGTGAATTCAAATTCGTGTGCCTGTCCCTTTGCTTCGAATGGCATCACTGCGATTGAAAGGCGTGAGCCCACCTGTGTGACTTTGGACGGATCATAGGTAAGAGCACCAACCGGAACTTTATCAGTTGGAGGTTCTAATGTCACTCTTTGCTCATCCTTTTTCAATGTTGGGACGACTGCTCTTTCTTTCTCTTTCTCTCTTTTGAGCACATCTTTATCAATAGCGGCAATTTGCACCGGTTCCTTCCTGACATCCTCTTTCTTTTCAGGTTCTATGATGACCGCTTCCGGCTTTTCCTCAATCACTTCCTCATCCTGCTTTTCTTTAATAACTTCCTCTATGATCTCTTCCTGAACTATGATATCCTGCTCCGGAGCAATGCCAAGCAGAACCCTTTCAAGATATTCTTCTGCTTCACTGGTGCTTTTATAAGCAATTGACAGTTCAAGCTCTTCTTTTGCGATATCAAATTCCCCGAGTTGATAATAGGCAATACCCATTTCTCTGTGAGGAAAATATTTAATGAACCTCGTGCCATAGGTTCGCATTTTTTTTGTATCCTCGAATTCGAGGGATGCGGCACTCTTGAACTCCTCGATCGCACGCAGCCAGTCACCTTTCTCCATGTATTCCAAACCCTTATCATAGTACTGATAAAATTTTTCAAGTCCATGAAGAAAGCTCGTACAGAGCAGAAGCATAAGTAAAAATAATATTATTTTTTTCATTAAAGCTCCAAAAATTTATTGCATGATTTCAACGATCTCGGCCGAGATCTGCTTTGATGCGTTATCAAAAGCTGCGAGACCCGCTTTATCCATATCTGTATTGATGCCTTTCACATTAGAAAAAGTATTCTTGTAAATTTCCTCGTACGTGGACATGTCCATCACCGAAACAGTGACATCCACAAAAGCAGAACACATTTTATAAATTGTGGAACCCTTTCTGGATTGCGCATCGATCATAATAACATAATCGGCATCGGAT
>CAYUTH010000354.1:0-1675 GCA_964447485.1 uncultured Candidatus Cloacimonadota bacterium
TACCTTTAGACTTAAATTTCAAATCGATATTACCACAAACACGCAGAAGGATTTTTTCAAAAATCATGTAATCGAGCTTATATGCAAGTCCATTATAATCATCGTCCCAGTTTTCCTTATATGTATATCCGAGCATTATTCCTGAAATGTTATCATTGAACAGGTAATGAATATTCGCATTTATACTACCAAAAAACATGTCTGATTTGAAATAAAAAGAGAAATATAAATTTTTCATCAATCCATACTTTATCTCGATCACAGGCATCAATGATAGTGTCCACTTATACCCCTCTTCATTCATGTAGTTTATATTCATTCCGAGTTTCAGGGCAAGAGATTTATAGAGAAGATTTACAGATGGCTGAATGATAATGATACTTGGTTTCCTTCCATAGTATGATGCATCGTGCTGAAGATACCATGCATTGAGACCGAATCCTTGTGTGAAAGGCAGGGGATTATATCCAACCGAAATAGTTTTATGTGATCTGATACAATCATAATATAATTGATTTTTCCCATACATTGCAATCAAGTAATGGTTTGGTTTATTTTCTTCTTTATGCTGCGCGTAGAGCACAGAACAGCCATATAAAGATAAAAGAAAAACCAGTAAAATTAATTTTTTCATTTTTGCTCATCTCTCACGTTCTTATACATTTTTAATAATTCATTGATTAACACACTCTCTTATAAGAGTATCCCATAATCAAATATCTATCGGTATCATGTTAAAGCCAAACTAAACCGATTCAGTACTCATATCCCATAACCTCACTATTCCAGGGATGAAGAATAGTAAGGTGGGAGAGTATAAATTTGTTTTTTCCAAAGTTTTTTAAATATTTTACAGGTGCACTTATATGTGGTGCTAAAATGGTGAAAGAATAGATAACGTACATAATAGACGCCAGCTATACAATGCCGGAGGGGGGGAGGGTAAGTCCTCCGTAAATACTTTTCCAGCTACATATCTTTGCCTTCATATTTTTCCTTTTAGTTGAATTAGCAAGAATCATTATATACTTGTCAAATTTTATGCAATATTTCTATTCTCATCAGTTTTCTTGACGAGTAAAAGGCGACTAAATTTTTAGTGAATATAGCTCTCATAAGATAAATAAAGCTATCGAGGATAAATGCACCCGGAAATCACAGAAGAACTCATAAAAGAACACGGTCTTTCAAAAGAAGAGCACAAGCGTATTTTATCCATTTTAGGAAGAGACCCAACAATCACCGAACTGGGCATTTTTTCGGTCATGTGGTCGGAACATGCAAGCTATAAAAATTCAATTCTGCAACTCAAAACACTTCCACGTTCCGGAGAATGCCTTCTGAAAGATGCAGGTGAAGAGAATGCAGGCGTAGTGGATATTGGAGATGGACTTGCAGTTGCTTTTAAGATCGAAAGTCATAATCATCCCTCCGCTTTAGAACCTTACCAGGGTGCGGCAACGGGAGTTGGCGGTATTCTCAGAGATGTATTTACAATGGGCGCTCGTCCAATAGCTTCTTTAAATTCACTCCGTTTCGGTTCTCTGGAAAATCCAAAAGTAAAACATCTTCTCAAAGGTGTGGTAAAAGGCATTGCTGATTACGGCAACTGCATGGGTATCCCAACCGTTGCCGGAGAAATCTATTTTGATGACAGCTATGAAGGAAATCCGCT
>CAYUTH010000355.1:0-1671 GCA_964447485.1 uncultured Candidatus Cloacimonadota bacterium
AGTAACCAAAGGTTTTCGTGTGTTTTCGCGTTAATTCGTGGTTGCAGTTATAAAATTCTTGACATAATTATGGTAAAATTAGAAAAAATATTAAAAAATAAAAAATTATTTATCCAAAATATTTTGGAGGTATAGATGAAAAAAGTATTAATTATTATTATAGCGATTTTCATTTTTTGTGGATCTATTCTAGCTCAAACAACCGTTGCTTCAGATAATGCAGAAGATTATACAACAATTTATTATGAAGTTAACGAAGGATCTGGTTTTTCGGGAGGTTATACTTATAAGAAATGGGGTGATACAGATCAAGGTGGTAATTATTTAGAAACCAGTAGTAGGGTAATCTCAGGTAGTAAAAGTTTTGCGATATACGGTAATTCCTCTGGTTCAGGTTATGCATTAACGCGAGAATTTTCTACATATTTATCCGGTCTGCATAGAATTAATTTAAAGTTTAGATTTGATGTAAATACCTCTGGTGGTGATGCAGGTTTCATAATTAGTGAAAATCAGGTAAGTTCACAAACATATTGGTTTAATGGTCAAAGGCTTTTTATTGGAAATGTTTCTGGAATTTGGAAGGTTCAGGGAAATGAAGCAGAAGCTCAAACAATTTATGCCTCTGATGGTACAACACCATTATCATGTACTGGAGGAACTATATATACTTTACAAATAGATTTTAATCCTAGTTCTTCAGGATCAGGTGCAAATGAATATGCAGTAAAAGTAACACCTGATGGTGGTTCAACATCAACAGAAAAAATTGGAACTCTTGGTGGCACTTCGGGTGCAACAATTAAAACAATTTCCACAGGTACTGGTATTACCGGAAGCAATCAGAATGTTATCTGGGATGATATTGAAGTAATACAGAATCCATCTGGTTCTACACTCCCCGTCGAACTCTCAACCTTCACCGCTCAATACCTTGCAGGTAAACCACTGCTTTACTGGACTACTCAGTCTGAGACAGACAATATGGGCTGGTTCGTATATCGTAACCAGGTTGAGGATTTCACTTCAGCAACAAAGGTGTCCGGTATGATAGAGGGACACGGAACTACAACACAAGCACAGTCCTATGTATATGAAGATGTTATAGCAAATCCTCAAGTCGATGATGTATACTATTACTGGCTGGAGAGTGTCGATTACAGCGGCACAATCCATCATTTTGATAAAGTGGCAATGATCACTATTCCTGATATCAATAATCCAAATCCTAATGTAACTCCTCCTCAAGTTTACGACTTGATTTCCTCACCAAATCCATTCAATGAGACAACGAATATCAAGTTTATGCTCACGCAGACAGCATTTGTTGATGTAGCGATATATGATGTGAAAGGTGCTCTTGTAAAATCCTTTGATACTCAGCATGTCACAGCAGAAGTTCCCGTTTCATTTCAATGGAATGGCAAAGATGATAAAAGCCACAACCTTTCCAATGGCATTTATCTGTACTCAGTAAAAGTTAATGGGCAGGATTATGCTACTAAGCAAGTAATCCTTATGAAATAAAATTAACAATAAACTCGTTCCTATCCGCCAGCTGGCGGATGGGAACGTAATACCATTTTGGGGCTGATTCTTCAGCCCCTTTTTTATTGTCACGACGGAATGTAATGGAAGCGGATTTTTGACCTCATCCTCAGACTTTACTCA
>CAYUTH010000356.1:0-1667 GCA_964447485.1 uncultured Candidatus Cloacimonadota bacterium
GCTTAAACGATTAGATTTCAGGAAAGAATATTGGCGATTCTTTGAACTGCTGATGTTCCCCATTGCAATTGCTATTGGCTTTTTTGTAGTCTATCAGCAATTTTATAGTAACTATACCTCTCTTTTCAACGAATTCACAAAAATATTCCTTTTCTATTTTGCATGCCTTAATATTCTGAAAATCTATTACAATCGTGGCAGTATCACCTACATAAAAAAGATATTCTTCGATCTTTGTGCAGTAATAATTTCGTTCATTTTTTACAATGATCTTATTGTTTTCCAGGTATATATTGTCCTGCGTCAGATCATTATTCTCATCGATATGCTCGCGTCAACAAAATCTGCCGTGAATTTATTTTCACGTTTTAGAAATCATCCTTCAAAGGTTATTTTACTAAGTTTTGGACTGATAATTTTGCTGGGCACAACCTTCCTGAGTTTGCCGCTTGCTTCATCTAATGGAGAAAGCATTGGACCAATCAATGCAGGATTTACCGCAACTTCAGCAACCTGTGTGACCGGTTTGATCGTGCTCGATACGGGTACTGATTTTTCACCTTTCGGGCATGCAATAATACTTATATTGATGCAGATCGGTGGGCTTGGTATCATGACTTTTTCCACAGCACTGATAATGCTTTTCGGGAAACAGATAAGTCTGCAGGGGCAGTCACTATTGCAGGGAGTACTCGGAGAAGCATCAAAAGACAGTTTGGTGAAGCTGCTTCGTGCGATCATAGTTACGACTTTTATTTTTGAATTGATCGGAGCAATGGTGCTTTTCCTGAAATTCCGGCCTCTTGCTTATTTTGCCCAACTTTCAAACTTTAGTCTACTCGGGCATTGTATGTTCCACTCTGTCTCCGCTTTTTGTAATGCTGGATTCTGCTTATATTCAGACAGTTTTATGCGATTTCAGGGAAGCTGGAGTGTCAATCTTGTGATCATGTCACTGATAATTGTTGGAGGGATCGGTTTCACGGTTATGCTTGATGTTTACAACAATGTGATAAGGAGAAGACACATCCGGTTCTTATCATTGCACTCGAAAGTTGTAATAGTCACCACTATAGCGCTGATAGTGATTGGAAGTATTTTGATTTTTGCTTTTGAATACAATAATCAACTGAATCAGCTTCCGATGAAAAACAGTATTCTTGCATCAACTTTCCAATCCGTCACGACGCGAACTGCAGGATTTAACACTCTCGATATTTCAAAAATGAGCTTTGCTTCAGTAATTTTGATGATAGTATTTATGTTTATTGGCGCTTCACCGGGTTCAACAGGCGGCGGTATAAAAACGACAAGCTTTGCGATCCTTGTTCTTTCTGTCTGGTCGATCATCCGCCACAGAGAAGATGTGGAGGTTTTCCACTGCTCTGTTTCTTCAGAAAATACAAGAAAAGTGATGTCTCTCATTACAATTTCCGGAACGATCCTGGTCACTCTTATTCTTGTTCTATGCGTATCTGAAGCAAGTCGTGGATTTAATTTTGAACAGATCATTTTTGAAGCATTCTCTGCGTTTGGCACGGTCGGACTATCCATGGGTATCACTCCACACTTGACATCCATTGGTAAACTTGCAATTATTGCTTTAATGTATTTGGGACGTGTTGGTCCTTTGACCATAGCGGTCGCATTAAGTGAGAAAAAAATAA
>CAYUTH010000357.1:0-1658 GCA_964447485.1 uncultured Candidatus Cloacimonadota bacterium
CTTAAATTCACCGAACAGCTCCCGTCGTTATGTGCAGCCAATGGTTATGTGCTTTTATATTTTCCAATTTGTAACTATGAGATCCACAACATTAATAACTTCTTTACAACCCAGGTATCTGACTTCTCTAAAAATACCAGATAACCTGATGCGGCAAATAGATCGAGGTATTCTGCATAATATAATAATGCTTGGTTTCGGTCAGAATTAAAACCAACACGAGATATACTTATTATTAATTTTGCATCTGGAAAGTTATCTCTCCAATTAGTAATTGTTATAGAATCTGAAATAAAGGTAAATTGAAGTGATAGACTATCAATATTCTGAAGTTTTACTATCTCAGAATTTCGTAATTGATAATCATCTATAGTCTCAATTTCAATTGAGTCAAAATTTGCTTGAATATCATCATATAAAACAGATACATCTGCTCCAACTGTAGAATCTCTAAGTAAAATGTATGAGTAATCGCCAATAGTATTAAGATAATTTAGCGTACTGGAATAAACCGAATATTCAATTTCATTTATATTATCTTCTTCTGAATTAACTGGTGAACTATCTTCTGTACAAGAATATATCGCCAATAATAACGAAAGTAAAACTATATAATTAACCTTCATTTATGACTCCATATTTATTATACACATAACGGGCAAGTGTGAGATACGCCGGGTGTCGAAGCAATTTTGATTTGATAATCGTTTATCTTCTATAAAATCACGAAACTTCAAATTCATCCCAGAGCTTTAGGCGTTATCTCCACACAATGGTTAGCGTTCTTTTATATCTTTAAATAGTATTTTAGTAATCAAAATCCTTCAGATATGAATATTCTAATCCTTTACGAGACGCACCGAAAATCCCACCCCCTCATCACTTTCATAACGATAGATTCCAGATTGGGAGTAGTAAAGTAATCTTGCCCACATGTTGTAACTACTACTTTCGGTAGCCGTCCAGAATATTGCAGAGTAGCCTATATTGTTAAAACGACCATCATCATAACAGTAGCCACTAGGAAGAGCAGTAAAACCGGTTTCATTGTTAGCACCAGTGTTAGGACTTAACCAGTGGTCAATGCTTGCTTCTTTTAACTTACCACCTTCATTTATTCCACGAAATCCAGTACTATCAACCTGAGATTGACTTATTCCGAGAAATATTTCAAGTTCTTTCCATTCACCATCTGTAGGTAAATGCCAACCAACGGGAGCAATATTCCGATCGTCTTTCACGGCAAACCAGTTATAAAGATAACCATAAGTAGCAACATTGTTTTCATCATTACCATATGAGCAATAGGCCCCAACCAAAACATCTAACCATTGTGTACTATCGGCTATATATGCTATGACATTTCCATTACGATAATGCGTAACCTTCAGGTTTTCAGCCATCCACCATTGATCGCCAATTTTAACTGTTTTATATACATTCCCATCAATATCCGTTACAGTTCCTGTTGTTATTTCCTCAGAACTTGTGGGATTCTTTTCACATAATTGGATATTAAATATAAGAATTATCAATAAATATAATAAAATTCTAAAATTCTTTTTTTGCATTTTACACCTCAAAGTTAAAGTTATTAATTAACGCTAACGATGTCTATGTTACGCCATAGATATTTTTCTTTTCATTAATTTGAGCAA
>CAYUTH010000358.1:0-1651 GCA_964447485.1 uncultured Candidatus Cloacimonadota bacterium
ATTTGCATTTATGGTAAAGTACAATTCTGATCGCCAGTTGACAATAGAAGAGTTCAAAACTCCTTTTCAAACTTCATTACTAGCTGATAATCGGTGGGTTAAGCTCAGCAAGGTGGTTCCGTGGGATAAATTTGCTTCAGTTTATATGTCCATGATGACTATTGATTTTGGACGCCCGGGTATTTCTCCACGTATTGTTCTTGGGGCATTAATCATAAAGCACCTTGAAAAACTGGATGACAGGGGTGTCATCGCTGCCATACAGGAAAACCCCTACATGCAGTTTTTTATAGGATTGAAGGAATTTACAGTACAGCCAGTATTTGATCCTTCACTATTTGTAGAGATCAGAAAACGTGCCGGGAATGAAATTTTCGATTCTCTCAACGTTGAACTGATAAAATCGGTAAGTGAGAAAGGAGACAAAAGACACAATAAAAAAGGGACAGATAAAAACAACAGTATCCCAAAAAACAAAGGGAAAATGCAGGCAGATGCCACCGTTGCTGATCAGTATATTACGTACCCAACTGACAATGGAATTTTAAACCAAAGCCGCAAACAATGCGAAAAGCTTATCGACAAACTCTATGACCTGAGTGGTAAAGAGGGCGAAAAACCCAGGACCTACCGTCGAAAAATAGATAAGGCATATTTGGATTACTCAAAGAAAAAGAAGAAAAGAGAGGCCACACATCGGAAGATGACACGAAAATTATTGGAATGCGTTAACCGGGATATCAAGCAGGTAAACAATATGTTGGATATTTTTGAATCGAAAGGATCCCGTTTTCCACTAAAACACCTGGAACAACGGATGTTTTGGATTATCAACACGGCCCATGCCCAACAGAAACTTATGTACGATACAAAAACAAATAGCTGCACCGATAGAATTGTAAGCATATTCCAACCCCATGTAAGACCAATACCAAGAGGTAAGACGAAGGCTCAGATTGAGTTTGGTTCAAAATTAGGAGTCAGTCTGGATAAAGGTTTTGCAAGAATAAATACATTCAGCTGGGATGCTTATCATGAAGGAGGTGATTTGATTAAACAGGTTGAGTCTTACAGGGAATTACATGGGCATTATCCGGAACTGGTTCAGGTAGACAAGATTTATGCCACAAGAGAAAACCGAATGTGGTTAACAGAAAGAAATATAAGAATAACAGCAGTACCACTGGGGCGAAGAAGAGGAAGAGAGACAGAGTCTTATTATCAGAAACAAAAACGAAGAAAAGAGGCAGCTGAAAGAAATCATATCGAAGGTAAGTTTGGACAAGGAAAAAATGGTTACAATCTCAATGAGATCAGGGCGAAACTAAAGAATACTTCAGAGAGTTGGGTAGCATGTATCTTTTTTATAATGAACTTAATACTCTATGAGAAGGGATATATTTTTGGCCCAATTTTGGAAAAGGCTACTAAAATGTGTGTCAGAATTATGGAATGTATCGGGCAAATCATGATCAATATTTTTCCCGGGAAAGAATATCAGTTTATAAAAATGGAGGTAGAATACTAAAAATCTACTTTATCAGCAAACCCTAATTACAAGAATTAATTATTGCCAGGAGCATAAGAATGGATTGCCAGAGTTAAAAAAGTTAATAGTTGACGCTATCAATAAGGAACTCGATATTTTCAA
>CAYUTH010000359.1:0-1649 GCA_964447485.1 uncultured Candidatus Cloacimonadota bacterium
TTCACAAGAGCAAATTGGAACTTCTTATATAGAAAGAATCGAACTGTATTAATTTTTTATTTATTTTTTGGAGGCTTTTTTCATGAAAAGCGAATTAGTGGTCAACATCAGCACTTTTGCCAATCGAATGGCATTTCTTGAAAACAACAAACTTGTCGAGCTATTTATTCACAGGGAAGACCAGAATGAAATTGTGGGGAATATTTACAAAGGAATTGTAAAAGATAACGTCCCCGGCATGGGCGCTAGTTTCATTGATATCGGACTGGAACGTACTGCCCTGCTGCATTTCCGCGATGCGGTTCCGGATTTTATGGACCTCGAGGAGATCGATGATTCCAGCCTGAAAGAGATCAAGAACGATATTTATAAGATGGGTGAACTCCTTGAAACTGGTCAGGAAGTGATGGTTGAAGTGGAAAAAGCACCCATCGCCAAAAAGGGTGCCAGGCTTACTGGCGAGATATCGATACCCGGGCGCTTCATGGTATATATGCCAAACAAAAATTATATAGCCATCTCCAGAAAAATAAGTTCAAGCAAAGAAAAACGTCGCCTAAAACATATTTTTTCTGATTTAAAAGAAAAGGATGTTGGGCTAATAGTCAGAACTTTTGCTGAGTATCATACTGAGCAGGAATTTAAAAAAGAATATAGAAATCTCAAAAAAACATGGCATGAGATTCAGCAACAATTCAAGGACTCACCGAATCCAACCTGCATTTATAACGATAATGACCTCACATCGACGATCATCAGGGATCTTATTCACAAAAATATAGATAAGGTGATCATTGATTCAAAAAAGGTGAGGGCAAATATTATCAAACGGCTTAAAATGATAGCGCCTGATCTTATAAAAAAAATTAGATTATATCGGGAAGATGCGAATATATTCGACGCCTATGGAATTGAGAAAGAACTTTCCAAGATATTCCGCTCCCGCATCTATCTTGATAGCGGCGGTTTTATTGTCATACAGCAGACAGAAGCCCTCGTCTCGATTGACATAAATACAGGAAGTTTCGTCGGCAATAAAAGTCTTGAAAACACTGTAACTCTTACAAATATCGAAGCTGCCAAAGAAGTAGCACGCCAGATACGTCTTCAGGATCTCACCGGCATGATATTTATTGATTTCATTGATATGTACAAGCCAGAGAACCGCCTGAAATTACTTCAGGCATTTCGAGAAGAGATGGATAAGGATTATTGTCCGAATAAAATATTTTCCTCCAGTCCATTAAATATGGTGGAAATGACCCGAAAACGCGCAAAGGCAAACATGCTTTCCAATTTCTATGAACAGTGCCCCAGTTGCCAGAGTACGGGACGGGTGCTGTCACGCATCAGTATTCTGGATAATATTTTCCGCTGGATGGATCGTGCAGCAAAATATCACTCGAAAGATGAGCTTGAAATACACATTCATCCATGGGTTTATGAATACATTCTGGAAAAAAAACCGGTCATCAAAGCAGAGTACCCATTTACATGGAAATTCAGTCTCGATGGAGAGATGGGAATCACTGATTATAAAATTATTTCATCCAAATCAAAGAAGGATATTACCGATCTGTATCAGGTGTAGTGTAAAACTTCATAAAACTTGACACGCAAAAAGTGCATTGGAAGTTTGCAGTTCCTAA
>CAYUTH010000360.1:0-1647 GCA_964447485.1 uncultured Candidatus Cloacimonadota bacterium
AGTTGATTGGTGAACAACTTCTGAATGAGGAGCACTTTTACATTCATATAAGCAAACGGTGAGAGGCTTTCTTTATCAATATCCTGATTATTATAATGGAAAATGGCATCTTGGAGTTCGGACAGGTTTGTATCCTTACTTTCCAGAGATATGACAAGAAAGTTCAATTTATCTTCCTGCATCCATTTTCGGATATAATCCATTAATTCTCCGTCGGAAAAATGTTTTTCGGCAATTTCGAATATCTGATCACTTAACTTGATCGTATCTTTATAATCCTTTTTTTTCAGGGGAACATTGATCTCCTGGCTTAATTCTATAGCAGAGTCACGGGTAGTAGCGCCGAATGATGCATAGATCGATTTAACTTCTCCGATTCCTTTTTGATAAAGTAGATTCAGCAGCTTTCTAGCTATGCGCAAAAAAAGCTTCATGTCCGTTTTTTGCAACATATTGATGATAACTTTCCATTCACCCCGATGTGCTGAAATGAGTGCGGTTTCCCTGTACGAACGCACTGCGAGATGGGAAGCCAGGATGCTTGCAACAGTGTTTAAAAGAAAGTATTCTTCTTTGAGAAAAGGGTCATGATGAAGCTCAGGCGGAACGTCGGAATAGTAGATCCGAATTTCTCCAAATCGAATATTGTTTTTGTGTAAAGGAGACTTTTGTACATATTCTGTATTGGGTGATTTGGAATTTTTATACACCTTATCATAACATTCAATTTCGGCAAAACATAGTTTAGGAAATTGCCAACCGTGAGGGAGAATATCTAAAATCTTCCGAAAGATTTTTTCCAGAGGTTGATCGAAATCGGTTAAAATATTTTCCAGCCCATGAATACAATTAAGCTCTTTTTGTCTTTCTTTCAGGCTTTCTATTAATCTATTTTGATTTTCTTCAATTGTTCTCATTGTTTTTTATCTTCATTCTTAAAGATCGCACCTTTGCTGTGCCTGCCGTCAACCAGCACGGTCAGATTCTGCTTCAATCTTACGTGCTTCACGAATTTTGTTTCGTTGATTGTTTTCTGATGCTGAATCCAATTCCAGTCAAGGTTTTTTGCGTCTTCCTTATCAACAGAGAAGTAGAACACATTGTGTGCAGTCATGTTGTGGAAGAAGTGCGCGCCCTGGCTGAAATCTGCTCTCATGCTTGGCAGGACTGTTTCAACGATTATTTTTGCGTTTGAGATCTGCGGCCATTGCACCGGGATTCCACACCATGGGTCGGAAGTCCCCCATCGTCCAAATCCAATCAACAGATATTTACGTTTATTTGCAGTAAAAATAGCATTAAATTCAGAAATATCAGCAGCTATCTGATTTGTGTATTGAATTTCGAAATTCTCCGGACGAATGTACACAATATCGAAAATGTCATTCGATATTCCATTACCCATTACATTTCTTGAAAAAAGCAATAAATCATCTGTGTTATCTATAATTTCCGGTAAATCTATAATCTCATTTGATATATTAATAGGTCGCAGTTGCAGAAAACCAAATCGTGGTTGAGGGTTATTTATTGCACCTAAAGATACGGCAAATTCAATTTCTACTTTGCTGTTTGTTTCATCCTCACATGCTTTAATTATCTCGGTGATCACAATATTCAAAGGCAAAGTTTCAGCCCGTAAAGTAG
>CAYUTH010000361.1:0-1630 GCA_964447485.1 uncultured Candidatus Cloacimonadota bacterium
GGATACACTATCTCCCAATCGGGAACTATACATATCCTCTCCGACTTGTTCATCGGAACGACACTTCCCCTTTTCAGCGTTCCTTTCGATGTGATCATTTCCAATGAGTCGAGAGAATTCAAATATTCTGTATAATCAAAATTGCGCGAGATAAGCTCGGTTGCTCCTGCGGGTCCTACCTCTTTATACAAACCGGTAAAAGGATATGATCCATGCGAATCTCTGTTCTTTCCTCCGGGTTTTGCCAGAAGCTGGTCATTTCCTTTATCATCACCGCCGATATATACAACCGGATGAGTGTTGATCTCTTTTTCTTCCTTACTCACATACGCACGCTCGCGGATCTTTTTATCGATCCAGTCTTCTCCCATTCTGTCATACTCCAGCTTCTCCACCTGCATTCCCCAGCTATGAGGTGACTTATATACATTGGGATCAGCATAGTTCATCATCATTACATTATAATGAAAAAAGTATTCCACCCGTTTTATAACGAGTTGATTATTCCATTCTGCAGCAGAAACCTTGTCTTTATTTATGGGCTTATCATACAAACCAACACCTTTGAGAATATTTCTCACATCCTGCTCATCGAGCATCCGCTCGACCTTGTTCATCGGAGAGATCGCAATATTAATGCGCTCCCAATCACCCTCATGATCATTCCCCCCATCATTATAAGGATAGAAAAACCAGAATTGCAGCAGGAATTCATACCCGAGAAGCGAATTATCCATTTTGGAACGTACCTCTCTTACAAATGGATGCACAAAGGCGGTTATATAAGAAAGATACTTCTTTTTGAGACTCTGTGTAAAAGCATTACTGAAAGCTTCTTTCCATGTTTCTTCATCCTCACCGGGGAAATCAAAAAAGAAAACTTTATATTTCAGGAAATCAGACTTCCGCAAACTTCGAAGTAACATTGAACTAGGATTGACCGGATCGAATTCTTTTAAAAGATTCAAATATTTACAATCATCGTTCTCGAGAGGAGGAGCATCGGCATTGAATTCAACATCTTCATCCATGAGTTCATACATTGGGCACTTTTTCCCCATTTTACTGAAACTGATCGTTTGCATATCAATGATCTTGCTTTTATCGAGGGAAATATCCCATGTGTCGACATTGAGCGGGTGATATTGCTCGTTGATGAATTTCCTCAAATCCATGGGAACGAGAATGGTATTGAGGATCATGTACGGCGCAAATTTGACACCTAATCTATTCAAAAGTTTCAGTCGGGCGTCATCAATTCCATCTACAGGATCAACATCTATAAATTCAGGGCTGTCCTTGTCACCAAATAACGCAAAGTATCTGCTCGCTTGAGTTTGCTGTATGATCCTTGGATAGGACAATTCAAGATACTTAATGTAATCCTCGCGCGGAATTGTTGCAGCCCCGAGAGTACTGAAGGCTGAAAAAATTAATAAAAAAATCGCAATAACTATTATTGATCTCTTCATAGTCATCCTTTATTAAGTTTTGAAAAAAAGTGATGCTTTAATAAGCAAATATTTTTATATTCCCCAAAAAGCGGATCAGTTATTTATAGTTGCCTGCTGAAAGCCAATATTCTGCTTTGATCCCTGCTCGGGTAATTTTACTTCACCGAATTGTTCTT
>CAYUTH010000362.1:0-1628 GCA_964447485.1 uncultured Candidatus Cloacimonadota bacterium
TGAATATCATCCCCGCAATGTTTGGGATACTCATTTCTCCTTTGAGATATCTTATGTGAAATGGAGTGACTACAATCCGCTTTGGTATGATGTGCTCGAATATTATGCAGGTGTGGAACATCAAATATTCGCCAATCAACCTGTTCGTCTGGGATTCCGTTACCAGCCCTGTGGTATAGACAAAGAGATCGTCATGACCGCTTTCTCAGCAGGTACAAGCATTCAGCTCCCCTATAATATGATGCTTGATCTCGGTGCGGAGATAGGCAAACTCAATTACAATCATGCAGATCTCTTTCCTGATAGTTATTATGCAAATAACAACCTGTGGGATACGACTCATGCTGACCTGCCTGTTGATAGGATAAATCTTGATAAAATTGATGACGTTTTGATCAACTTCATGGCAACTCTGACATGGAGATTTTAAGTATATTTAAAGGTTTTTTATGAAGAAAATATTTTTTATCTTAGTGATCAGTCTGTTTTGCTTCAGTATTCTCAATGCTGAAGAGATCAAGCTGAATCTTCTTTTTTCAAATGATGTACACGGCGGAATAGACGCAGTTGCTGCGACATTTATGAATCCGGATTTCCCGCCTCCTCTTGGCGGTGGCGCTTCTGCTGCGACATATATTGAATCAGTACGCGAATATGCAGAAGAAAATGATGAAGCAGTGCTTCTTCTCGATGCCGGTGATTTCTTCCAGGGACATCCTATCGGCACAATGTCGGAAGGCGTGGCTGTCATCAACTATATGAACTGGATCGGCTATGATGCAATGACGCTTGGAAACCATGAATTTGATCTTGGCTTTGATACACTTCTGAAAACGATTTCGCTCGCCAAATTCCCAATTGTATGTGCCAATATCATCGTTGAAGAGACCGGTGAACTTGTTCCGGGCTGTCTTCCCTACATTATTAAAAATATTAAGGGCATCGATATTGCGATTATTGGCGTCAGTACGCTTGATACTCCGTTCATGAGCTTTCCTGACAATATCAAAGGCTTAAAATTTGTCGATGTTGCGGAAACGGTGGAGAAATATATCAAAGAAGTAGAGGCTGAAGGTGCTGATCTTATCTTCGTGCTCGGACACATGGGTATTCCTTATGATGTAGAACCCGCTTACCAATATGATATTGTTGAAGGTCACATTAATGATGAAGACAGGCGCTGGCCGGATAATGCGATGCATGTGGCTTATAAAGTTCCCGGTATCGATGTTTTCGTGGCTGGACACATACACAAGGGATACAACATTCCCTGGGAAGAGCCGGAAAATCATACTCTCATCACACAAAATTATGGCTATGGCTCAAATATTGGACATCTCATACTCACGATTGATACGGACACAAAAACCCTTACGGGATATGAACTCCCTGCGTATATTGATGGAGACCTTCTCGCACTTTTTACAGAAGAATTTATCCCGGACCCATGGTATAAAGAGAAAATCGATTCTATGCAGGCAGTTGCAGAAGAAGGCATGGATGAGATCGTTGGTATGGCTGGAATGCATCTTTCCAGAGATGGTGCTGCGCAAAGCATTATGGGAAATCTCGTCATGGATGCAATGCTCGAAGAAACCGGTGCAGATTTTGCTTTCCTTAATCTTGGT
>CAYUTH010000363.1:0-1622 GCA_964447485.1 uncultured Candidatus Cloacimonadota bacterium
CTCGGCACATTTTTCGAGTATTCCAGCAAGAAAAGTTATATTCAAGTATCCGTATATAAAGAGGATAAGGGGAGAGCATTTGAGCTGATCGAGCCGATACTGATGACGTTGTAAATAATCAAAACACTCTCTCGTTCCTAAGTTGAACTTGGGAACGAGCATAAGATAAACAGCAAATAATTAAAGGGGCATGTATGAGAAGTCGATACAAAGCAATAGACGAGGGATGCTATTTTATTACTTCTTCAATAGTCGAAATGATACCTGTTTTTGTGAATGATAAATATTTCAAAATACTCGCTGATGCTGTTAATTTTTGTAAAAAAGAGAAAAATCTGAAGGTTTTCAATTATGTATTTCTTGATAATCATTTCCATATGATCGTATCAGGCAAAGCTCTATCACAGACCATATCATCTCTAAAAAGACATACAGCAAAAGAGTTGATCAAACAATTCCATTTAGATCACAAAATATGGATATTAACATGTTTAGCAAACTATAAGAAAGATTATAAAATCGAGAGTGATTATCAGGTCTGGCAAGAAGGATTTCATCCTCAGGTAATTTATTCAAATAAGATGTTATTACAGAAGATAGAATATATTCATTTTAATCCTGTGAAGAGAGAGCTAGTAAATGAGCCTGAACATTGGAGATATAGTTCAGCGTGCAATCTGGATGAAGAAGGTAATGAGATTATTTCTTTAGATGAAATCATACTATAGATGATTCTTTATTCTCGTTGATTGTCAATTTTCGTTCCCAAGTTCAACTTAGGAACGAGTAAAAACGTAAACTCTCCTAAACTCTCGTTCCCAAGTTGAACTTGGGAATGAGAAGAATATATTCACTCATGAATACAAATATCTTTTGGCAATGGTGTCTCATTGATTTCCCCAAGGTTTTTTAGAACATCCAGATAACCTCCTAGGTTATTGTAATCAATGTGTGTAGAGATAGAAAGAGGCATTATATTCATTTCGTTTGCGATATTTTCATCCAGGTCTGTTGCCTTTGCCAGGATCCTTCTCGCTTCTATTGGATTGTTCTCAATAAACACTACTGCCCTGTCAATCGCTTTAAAAAATGCTTTTGCAGTTTCCGGATTTTCTGCCAACCATTTGTCATTAACTGCTCCCACACCAATCGGATTGGGCGAATATTGGATCGCATAAATAGAATTGGATATTTTATGAAAGCTATTATTCACGATACCTAAAGTCAAAGTCGGTTCATATGCAAAGAGTGCATCGATATCACCGTTTGCTAAAGATTGTATATGAACTATCGGGTCCAATTCAATACAAATAGGCAATTCAAGATCAGGATATTGTTTTTTGAAAATATCTGAAAGGGAATTCTTCGCAGTAGTACCGGGGAATACCCCAATTTTCTTTCCTGCAAGGTCTTCAAGCTTCACAAGCTGCGAATTTGATTGTACCAGAACTCCGTCAAAACCATTTTCGCTCGTAATGCTGCTGATGGAGAAGATCTTTGCAGCATTTGGTGATTTTTCCAGTTGCTTTAGAAGTGGAATTATAGAAAGTTCAATAGCCACATCAATGTGTCCTGCAACAAGGTCTTGTGCAATAAGATTGCTTGTTATTATCTGCTGAGCT
>CAYUTH010000364.1:0-1601 GCA_964447485.1 uncultured Candidatus Cloacimonadota bacterium
GCGAGTATCAATTTCTTTCTTACAAGGACAAAATAATCCGAAATATCTACATAGAGAACATACCCATTTTCCAGTCCGATACTAATACTAAAATTAAAATTGTAAAGTGGGCACAGAGAACTGCCGATAAAATGCATGTTGATACAAGAAAAAGGGTTATCAAGAATATTCTCCTTTTCAAACAAGGGGAACTTCTCAATCCTGCATTGCTTGCTGAGAATGAAAAAATTCTGTATGATCTTCCATTTATTAATGAAGTATATTTTCAGATTTACAACTGCTATGACAAACCGGGATATGTTGATATTGTTGTTTTAACGAAAGACAAATTTCCTATTGGAGGAAATCCGGGCATTTCTTCACTGCATTCCTTTGACCTTGAAATATATGATCTGAATATCGTTGGGCTTGGGCATAAAGCAAGCACTACTATTGCTTATGATGGAGAAAGGAAGGAAAAAGTCTATCTTCAGGATGCACTTTACAAGATATATCATATTGGAGATACATTCATTTCAGGAGAGTTGTTTTATTCACATCCCGAACATGAAGAACGATATGGGTTTGTATTCAATAGAAATTATATTCCTCCGCAAATAAATATTGCAGGGGGGGTAGGTTTGAAAAGGGTCAATACCTATTACAACTATAGTCCTGATGACAGCACATTGATGGAGTACCCGCTCGAATATGTGGAGGGTGATTTTTGTGCCGGTGTTGCTGAGCCACTGAAAGTATTCAGCACTTCAAAAGCAGAATATCTCGTTGAGCTTTTTCGAATAACTCATTATGATTACTACAAGTATCCTTTATTAGGATCTATGTTCGATGATAGATCTGTCCTGTTGTTTTCTCTCGACCATCTCAGAAGCAAGTTCTACAAAAGTAATCTTATTTATGATTTTGGGGAGATCGAATACATTCCGTATGGGCATTTGCTCGAATTAATCGGGGGGGTGGAGTATCCTGAGTTATATGATAAAAGATATTACGCAGGAATACGATTTTCTCAGGGGAACTTTATATTTAAGAGGGCTCTCTATTATTATTTACAGGCAGGGCTTGGAAGTTATTTTAATAGCTTCCTTGTAAAAGATTTTGATGAAGGAGTTCTATCTTTGAACGCTCATTTTTTCACACGACATTATAAAATTGGAAATTACGGGCTGAGGAACTTTATAGAATTCGATTATATGAAGGGTTTGAATCAACCTGATTATTTATACATCGATTTTCATAATATGGAAAATGTTCGGGGATTTAATGACACCAAAGCTCGTGGACAGCAACGGTTGGTAATAAATTTTGAAAGTGTGACCTATACTCCCTGGGATCTCATTGGTTTCCGCTTTGCATTATTTGGATTCCTGGATATTGGCTTTATCGGAGAAGAACACAGTAAAATATTGCATGATAAAACGTACACAGCTTTTGGTGCAGGTGTGCGTATGAGAAATGATAATCTTGTATTTAAAACAGTACAGCTGAAGATAACCTATTATCCTGATCTCGATGGAAGGAAGAAAATTTCTCTCGCTCTTTCGGGGAAGCCGGATTTGAATCTGCCCGGCTTCGGTGTAAAACCTCCTGAGGTTATTGAA
>CAYUTH010000365.1:0-1580 GCA_964447485.1 uncultured Candidatus Cloacimonadota bacterium
TCCTCATACCGCCGTAGTAATGGGTCAACATAATTCCGAGCTGGGTTGTCCCATCCTCAGAAAGCGGAACCTGCTTCAGATCGACACGAGGTACATCGACATGGGCAACGATAAGGTTGCATCCATTTGAAATGTCTTTTTTGCCAGCCCTGAAAATTGCAATGTTCTTATCGCGGTTTATTCTATAATAGCCGGGAGCTTTTTTGGCAGGATTAGAAGCAAGGGGCACGTACTTGTAAGCTTGTAATATTTGCTCGCTCAGTTCTACAGACAGTCTCTCGGTCTTTGCTTCATCGATGAACGCACAATATTCGTCGGCAAATACAAATGCATTTTCACGTTCTGTTTCAGAACTAATTTTCCAGAAGTTCTTCTTCTTGTATGAAAGTTTCTCCTGCAATTCTTTTCCTTTTAAAGATTTCGTCATGAGATTCCTTTTTATAAATTTTCTGCAACAGCGTGCGCCATGTCAAGAGTGGAGGAATTACCGCCCATATCATAGGTGCGAACCTTTCCTTCTTCAATAACTTTTGCAATAGCATTCATAAGACGGTCAGCTTTTTCTTTTTCACCTAAATAGTCAAGCATAAGTTTTGTGGTGATAAGCATGGCTATTGGATTTACTTTATATTGTCCGGCATATTTGGGTGCGCTGCCATGAGTTGGTTCAAAAACAGCGAGTTTATCTCCAATATTTCCGCTCGCAGCAAAGCCAAGTCCGCCGACAAGTTGAGCACAGAGGTCGGAAATGATGTCCCCAAACATATTGCTGGAAACAAGCACTCCATAGTTTTGAGGATTCTTGACGAGCCACATTGCCATTGCATCGACATTTGTCTCCCACAATTCTATTTCAGGATAATCCTGTGCGACTTTTCGTGCCTCACGCACCATTAAACCGGAAGTCTCTCTGATGACATTTGGCTTTTCCACTACTGTAACCGACGAATAGCCGTGTTTCTTTGCATATTCAAATGCATTCCGTACAATCCTGAGGCAGGCTTCTCTTGTGAAAATTCTGCAGGAAAGAGCAAGATCATCAAGAGGTGTATCTGCAAATTTTGCCATTTTCTTGTGATTTTTTGAGAGTGCATCAAATACTTCCCGGGGTACTGGATGGAATTCTACACCAGAATAAAGCCCTTCTGTATTTTCCCGGAAAACAACTATGTCAATGTCATCTCTGTAGTTGAGGGGATTTCCTTTAAATGCTTTGCAGGGTCTGAGATTTGTATGCAGGTTGAATTTCTGCCGCAAACCGACGATCGGGCTGGAATACACAAGCCCTTTACCCTGAAGTTCGGGGATGAGTTCTGCTTCAGCTTCTTGTTTTGGCTTAGAAGTGATAGCACCAAAAAGTGCACAATCAACATTATTAAGAAGTTCAATAGTTCTGTCCGGAAGTGGATTTCCTTCCGTTCTCCAGAATTCCCAACCAATATCACCGTGGATGTATTCTGCATCCAACTCAAGGCTATCAAGGATAATTTTGGCAGCTTCCATGACGTCGTTTCCTACACCGTCTCCGGGAAGCCATGCAATGCGGTATGAGCTCATCTTACTCCTCATATGTGATATTT
>CAYUTH010000366.1:0-1563 GCA_964447485.1 uncultured Candidatus Cloacimonadota bacterium
TACAGCCAAATCTCTGGACGCGGGTTCGACTCCCGCCACCTCCACCAGTCTTCGCTTGGAGCGGAGCAGAAAGCGAAGACTGACACGCCGTAATGAAATGAAGGCGGTATCATAACTTTAGTCTACTGTTTATTTTTGCTCCAAGACTACGACCTGGCAGGCCATTATGAATACTTTTTACTATGTCTATATCCTCCAAAGTGAGAAAGATCCAACAAAGCATTATACTGGATTCACAGAAAATATACAAACTCGTTTACATAAACATAATTCCGGAGGATGTCCACACACGGCAAAATTTAAACCTTGGACCATTCAGAATTTTTTCGCATTTCATTCTAAAGAGAAAGCAATTGCCTTTGAAAAATATCTTAAATCAGGATCAGGTAGAGAATTCGCAAGGAGACACTTCTAATTTGAGCGGAGCGGAAACGTACACCTCTTTCGCCAACTGACTAAAACAGAGCAGAAAGCGAAGACTGACACGTTGTAATCACGATTATTCATTCGAAGCCGTGTTACTTATGCTGCACTTCACCAATAAATATAAAAAGACCTCTTGCTTCGATCCGTCTCCATTTCATTGCGTTGCGATAAAAAGCTTCAGCATGACAAAATTTATTTATTCCTCATTCAAAGAAAAACGGCTTCATCCCAATCAATCGGAACAAAGCCGTTAATATAATTTTCTTTCTTTACTTAGAAACCTAGGTCAATTGCAAGTTTGTGAGTCGCACCTTCATCAAGATAATCAGTAATATAAGCATAGTCGAAGCGGAAATCGCCAAACAGGATAGAAGCGCCCATTGTGAAATCTTCTCCATCGAGACCGGCACGTATTGCAAATAGATTTGCAAGCCATCCCTCGACGCCAAGATGCAGTTTGAAATCATTTTTCTGATCACCTTCGCGTCCAAGTGACTGAGATATTTCCGCAGTTCCGATCACATCAAAAGAGGTGAGCTGAAGATCTGCAGACGCACCGAGTCGTAAGGTGGGAAGTATTTCATCTTCATGATCAGAATCAGTATCCCATTTCATCTTTCCACCAAGATTGAGCAAACTTGCGCCAGCGCGTATCTGCTTTATCAATCCGTTGGAAACAGGGGAAGCCACCAATGCTCCAAGATCAAAAGCAAAGCCGGTAGCCTTGTTCTCATCAATAGACTGCATTATGTACTTCGCTCCTGCGCCAATGCTCAACAAAGGAATGATCTTTCCGCCTGCAGAAATACCTATAGCCATATCAGTGGCACTGAATGTATCGCCGCTTGGACCTTGACCGGGAAGAACTTCTATGATATCACCCACGCCAAAACTGTTAAAGGTAATTGCCAGAGCTGCATCACGCTTACTGCCCACAATGATTGATGCCTGGTAGTTCATTCTGTCCAGACTCATGATATTGTACATTGCACCCACACGTGTGCCTTTTATCTGGCAAAGACCCGCGGGATTGAAGAAAGGAGCAGAGCCGTCATCGGCAATGGCAGTAAAAGCATTTCCCAAACCGGCAGGACGAGCACCAACAGGAATTCTCAGGAAAGCACCTCCCTGTCCGCC
>CAYUTH010000367.1:0-1552 GCA_964447485.1 uncultured Candidatus Cloacimonadota bacterium
GAGACGAAAAACAAGTTGGATTTTCTTATGCAGTTAATAAAGAAGATAAGCAAACTTCTGGGTATTCATACTGAGTTTTCCAATTCAACAGAATATAATCTGGTAACTGGCAAAAATGAAAAGATCATCTCGATTGTCAAACAGCTTAATGGCACGCATTATGTTACCGGACCTGCTGCAAAGTCATATATCCAACCCCATTTATTCGAAGAAAACGGCATTGAAATCGAATTTATGGATTACTCGCACTATCCTACCTATGATCAGCCGTGGGGAAAATTTTCACACAATGTCTCGATCCTTGATTTACTCTTTTGTGCCGGCTCTCAATCATACAAGTATATCTGGGGAGAGAAAAGATAATGAGAATTCCATTTAATAAACCCTGTGTATGGGGAGATGAGCATAAATATTTAGAAAAAGTAATCTCAAATCGGAAATTTTCTGGGAATGGTGAATTCTGTAACAAATGTGCAGCACTAATAGAAAAAATCACTTCAGCAAAGAAAGTTTTTATGACGTCATCCTGCACTGCTGCACTGGAAATGTGCGCCCTGCTCCTGCATCTAAAGCCCGGTGATGAAATCATCATGCCTTCATTTACTCATATTGCTTCAGCAAATCCATTTGTACGAAGCGGGGCGAAGCTCGTCTGGTGTGACATCCGGAAAGACACGAAGAACATTGATGAAAACCAGCTTGAGAAACTGATAACTCATAAGACAAAAGCAGTTGTCGTGGTCCATTACGGCGGTTTCTCCTGCGAAATGGATAAGATCATTGCAATCTGCAAAAAGCATCACATACTCTTGATCGAAGATGCAGCCATGGCAATTGGAGCAAAATATCAAGGAAAACCGCTGGGTAGTTTTGGGGATCTGGCAGTTTTCAGCTTCCACGAAACAAAAAATATCCAGTGTGGAGAAGGCGGCGCTCTGCTTGTTAATAATCCTGACATGCTTGAGGAAGCTACTTTCCTGTATAATAAAGGAACAAATCGAGCAGAATTTGAAAAGGGCGAGTCAGACCATTATACGTGGATATCGAGCAGTTCAAATTTTTTTATGTCAGAATTACAGGCAGCTTTTTTGTATACTCAGTTACTGCATCTCGAAGAAATTACTCAAGAACGCTTGAAGAACTGGAACACATATTATGAGCTGCTCTCTCACTGTTTTATTCCTGAATCTCTTCCACCCATCTCTTCATATATTCAAACGAACGGGCATATTTTTTATATCATGTTATCAGACTCAAAAGAGAGAAAGCTCATGATACAACACCTTGAAAAGCAAGGAATCCTGTCAGTTTTTCATTATATTCCACTCCATACTACTCCATTCTGGCAAGGGAAATACTCAGATACACATCTCCCGGTAACGGACAAGGTCAGCAAAACCATTCTCCGGCTTCCTCTTTTTTTCGGTCTAAATCGCGATGAAGTCTCTGAAATTGTTCATCATATAAAACAGTTCTTATCATAGAATTATGAACACCCGAAAAAATTTCTTTGAGACACAAATTTTCATCATTCTTCTCGTTGTTATTTTAT
>CAYUTH010000368.1:0-1549 GCA_964447485.1 uncultured Candidatus Cloacimonadota bacterium
TGCATACTTAAAAGCACCAAGTTCAAGGAAAAGTCCAAATTCGTGTAACTCTTTTGCATTTCGAATATATTCCCGATCCTGTATTACATCTCTGAAAATGACAAAATTATTTTCCTCAACCGGAAAAGCAAGAATTTCTGCAAGATTTTTTCTCACACATACCGCTTCTCCGTTTCTATCTTTTTCGGCATAATAAGTCCAATGAATCCACCCCTTTGTATTTTCATATTTATTATGAAAAACAATAAATGATTTTTTGTGATCATACTCATTGGAATAGGCAAATACATTTTCATCTGTACTTCCATCCTGTCCGGTAAAGTCAAAAAGATGATAGTGCTCAACATCCGAAAAAATATATCTCTTGCGCAGTAAAGGAAATATCTCTCTCTTATGTCTTTCAATAAAGTCAATTTGCTCCTGCTCTTTCCATTTGGGTTTATAAAATTCCATGCCGTACCGCTCATGAAATCCTTGTACTTGTCCGTGAGCAAACATCGGCAAACCCGGCATTGTGCTCATCAAGATGCATACGCCGAAATATTTATCATCCGACCCGAATTGTGCAACAGCAGTTTCTTCATCAGGATTACTCATGAAATTCACAAAGCGTTTTAAAATTTGAGGATCGAATTCGAGGACATTCTTGATCGATTGCCTGTAATTACTATTTTCCTCTCTTTTCAGCATGTTCATAAAGGCGCTGTTATAGACCCGGTGCATGCCAAGTGTGCGAACAAAATATCCTTCCATCATCCAGAATGCTTCCGCAAGAAGAAGGGTGTCGGGTGCTTCTTGAGCAATTCTATCAACTACCTCTCTCCAAAACTCGACCGGCACGAATTCATTAAATTCCTGCTTTGACATACTATATTCTGCCCTGCTTGGGATATCCCCGCCTGTACCCGGTTCCGGAAACCAGAGCCGTTGAAAATGCTTTTTTGAAAGAGTCATCGCCGCATCAAATCTGATTATTGGAAATTGTCGGGCAATGTATAATATCTGCTGAATGACTGCTTCGCGAACTTCCGGCAGCAGGTAGTTCAGCTGGGCAGTATCATTCCACGGAAAACTCGTGCCGTCATTTCCATGATAGATATAGCGTGTTTTTCCGTCCCGATGATCGATATATTTGAATACTACTGCTGCATCGGTATGGTCATAATAATGATCTTCAAGGTAAATTTCCACATTCGGATGATCTGATAAATTTTCTCCGGTAAAGGTGTATGAAGGAAATGGTGAATAAGAGCATTGTATGAACCAATCCGGATGTTCATATATCCAATCCGAATCAATCGCCATATGATTGGGCACCATATCGCACCCTAATCTGATGCCAAATTTCCATGCCTTTTCAGAAAATTTATGAAGGGATTCTTCCCCTCCGAGGACATGGGTGATCTGGTAGCCTTTTAAAGAATATGCGGAAGCCAATGCATCAGTGTTTCCCATAAGATGCTTTATCCGTTGAGAAGCCCGACTGCGATCCCAAATACCGATAAGCCACAATCCTGTAAAACCGCTCTGTGCGAGAAGATGCAGCTCT
>CAYUTH010000369.1:0-1509 GCA_964447485.1 uncultured Candidatus Cloacimonadota bacterium
TTCTCTACAACGTTTTCAATTGGAAGTCCATAACTTTTCGGGTCTGTAACTTTTATCGTATGCCTGTCATTGCATGTGATATTTTTACCATGTTTGGCACGCAATCCTGACGAGATTTCCTTATCACTGATCACTTTTGTCGCATGCTCGACCTTGATAGAGCCGTGATCTGTTGTGAGTATTACAACTGCATCCTGTTTGGCAATCAGTTTAAGCGTTTGATAAAATTGCGAGTTCAAGAACCATAGCTTGGTTAACGAGCGCAGTGCGCGGTCGTTAGGTATGATTTCCTGGAGCACTTCATCTTTGAATCTGTGATGCAGCAGCAGGTCTAAAAAGTTATAAACAAGAATGATCAACCGTTCTTTTTTGTAGGAAGGTATCTTTTTGGTGACATATTCGCCTTCCTCAGTATTCAGCACCTTTATATATTTACTACCCTGCGGCATGGGAATATCCATTTTCTTGAGCTGTGCGTCGATAAAAAAATGCTCATCCCGGTTAAGACTGCTTTCGACTTCTTTGCTGCTTCGCCAGAATTGAGGGTAGAGCTTTGCGATCTTATTCGGCATCATACCTGCGAAAATTGCATTACGTGAGTATGGTGTTGACGTAGGTAAAATAGAATAATAGTAATCAGTTTTCATATTGAAAAGCTCTTCGAGAAAGGGCTTGAATACCATGAATTGATCAAGACGCAGGCAATCAAGAACCACAAAATACACAATTTTTTTTGTATACAATCTGTCAGCAGCGAATTTCCTCACAATATCAGGAGAAAGCACTGGACTATCTGATTCGGTGAGAAAATCTTCATAATGTGCAGCGATATAGTTGGAAAACTCGGTATTGCAATTTTTCTTCTCGTAGGAGTGCATTTGCATGATATCTTCATAGTAGAGTTGATCCAGCTTCAAATCCCATTCTGCAAGAGAACGGTAAATGTCTATCCAATCCTGCCAGTTCGGGTCAGTGAAGAGCTTTTGATTTAGTTTTGCAGAAAATTCAGCATACTCCTCACCGGTTCTGTTTCTGCGGATTTCTTCCGACATGATTATTTTCTTGATCGACATCAGCACCTGGTTCGGATTGATCGGTTTGATGATATAATCTGTGATCTGTTGAGCGATCGCTTTGTTCATCAAACCTTCTTCTTCATTCTTTGTGACCATTACTATAGGCAGGCTTTCGTTGAGTCTCTTGATCTGCACAAGCGTTTCCAGTCCATCGAGTCCCGGCATCATTTCATCCAGGAGAACGATATCAAAATTTTGCTCTTCGACAAGTGCGATACCGTCATTTCCATTTGATGCGGAAACCACTTCAAAATTTCTTTCCTCAAGGAATAAAATATGCGGTTTGAGCATCTGTATTTCATCATCTATCCAGAGTATCTTTACTTTTTTCATCTTACATTCCTTTCACAAGGTTATCCAAAAAACATATATCTAACCACAGAGAACACAGAGAATATAATTGATTATAATTTAAATCTTTCAATTCCATCTT
>CAYUTH010000370.1:0-1506 GCA_964447485.1 uncultured Candidatus Cloacimonadota bacterium
GAGCCCGGCGGTTTTCAAGACCGCTGCCTTACCAATTAGGACTAATCCTCCATTCTATAATTCTCATATTTAGGGAATTAGGTTGATATAATCCGAAGGGCTCTTCTCAACTGTCAACATTTTCAAAAAAAATTCTAAAATTCCGATTTTGTTGACATACCTAAGCAAAAAACACTTTTTCTCACTCTATGCAAAGAATAGGAATTTTCTATAATCCGACGTTATTCGAAAATATTATTAAGCTGAAAGAACGCATTGAATTCCTTCAGAAAAATAAGTATTCTATCTCTTTATTAGAAAACCAGAAGAGAGATGGGTTGCAGGGAATTACTTATGTAAAGTCATTTACCAAAAAGAACATAGATCTGCTTATAGTGCTTGGTGGTGACGGCACAATTCTTCTTGCTTCAAAATCAGTACTTAAGGAAGGTGTGCCCCTTCTTGGATTCAATCACGGCAAACTCGGTTTTCTATCCGAGTGTGAAAAAAATGAGTTTGAACCCGTCTTTTCAAAGTTACAAGCAAAGTCGTATGAAATTGAGAAAAGGATGGTTCTTGAATGCGTGTTTCCCTCGCACCCTGATGTGGAATATTTTGCATTAAATGATTGTGTGCTCTATAAAGGGGAATATCCTAAAATGATCACCTTTTCGATCTTCATGGATGATGAATATCTTTTTGATATTGAAGCTGACGGAATTATCGTTTCTACTCCAACAGGATCAACAGGCTACAACATCTCTGCTGGCGGTTCGATTGTTTTCCCTCATACAAATGTGCTCTTACTCACACCGATCAATCCTCATAATCAATTTATAAAACCCTTTATTTTTTCTGCAGAAAAAAAGCTAACAATTAAATACATAAAAGGTAATGAGAAAATATATGTTGCCCTCGACGGTGAAAATGTTGAAAAAATGAGGAACGATCAGGAGATCCAAATTAAGAGATCTGCTTACACATCAAAATTCATAAAGCTACCTGATAAGACTTTTGCAAAAATTGTAAAGGAAAAATTCATAGACTGATGTATACAAAAAAAGAAGGTTTTGCCAGTGCAGATTTTGACCCTAAAACAGTGCTTACTATTCCAAATATCATAACTGTTATACGATTAGTGATTTTACCATTTGTTCTTGTCTCGCTAAATAAAGGTCAGAACATTCAGGCGTTCATCCTTATTTTATTAGCTGGTTTTACAGATGTATTAGATGGTTTTCTGGCGAAGATATTGCATCAAGCAACCACTATTGGCAAAATACTAGATCCAGTCGTAGATAAGATATTCATGGTAACGGTATTGATTTATCTTTATGTATATCGAGGTTATCCATTCTGGGCATTTTATTTGATCATAGGATTCGAAATATTGATTCTTGTTGGTGGCTACTGGATGATAATGAAACATCATCAAATACCGAGTTCCAGTTTATGCGGCAAAATAGCTGTTGTAATAATCAGCCTTGCCATGTATTTATACGTTGTTGATATTGACTCAATTAATTG
>CAYUTH010000371.1:0-1505 GCA_964447485.1 uncultured Candidatus Cloacimonadota bacterium
GAGGCAGATCGCGCTCACTGTCTGCATATTAGCAAAATAATAAGAAGAAGTCAAGCTTTCTGGCAAAGCTTGTCGAGGTTGAGCCTCGACAGGATACAAATACAGGACGGTCAATATCTATTTGAGCTTAGATAGTCTAAGGTTTTCTTTTTTAATTTTGCAATTTTATGATTTAATAAATCCAATTCAGGAATAGCTTTTTGGGAAGAAACAGAATCCTTTAATTCTTGATTGATTTCTTCTAAATTATACTTTTGAATTATTTCTTTGTACTTTCCCCAATCAATTATTTTCTGGAGGATTAAACTAAAAACATCAATTACATCCTTCCTGCCTTTACTAGTCCCTTTTCTTTCTTTGAGAGCATATGCTTTTAAAATAAGCAATACTTCGGGAATAGGGACAATGAATCCTTCCAGTGACTGAACATAGTCTTGTATTTTTTCTATTGGAAATCCTAAATCAGAAAAAAAAGGCAAATAAATATCTATGTCAGTTTCTTTAGTTTTTGCTTCATATTTTTTTAATCTTTCATTTTTAAAAATATCAAATTCTTTTTTTAATCTTCCTAGTTCATCATAACTGATAATTATATCAATATCTTTTGATTTTAGCGCTTTAGTATATAGGAAAATTGCCCAACCACCAATAAGTATGAAATTAAACTTTTGTTTTAATGCTTGAAGGGCTCTAAAGCTATCTTCGGTTACAATCTCATGATAATACTCAGACATGGAATATTTTTTCTTTTAAAGCATTTAAAAAATCTTTAGCATACCATTCGGACAAATTCCACAGATCAACAAAAGTCTGAACGTTGGGAGTGATTCCGCCAAAGTTTTCTAACCATTGGTCTTTAGATATAACAATTAAATTTAAATAACCTTTTTCAAAAGGAAATCGCCTCTGGATTTCCTTAATCTTATCTTTCTCTGAATATACATAAACTTTATCATAATCTGCAGGCGCTTCTTTGTATTTTTTGACATAACTTGAAAAAGCGCCAAAAATTATATTCGGAGGCATTTCTGCTTCTATTTTCTGAACATTCTTTGGAACATAAGTTTGATAAACTATATCTTTGCTCAATTTTCTAAAAGTAGCCCAAAGATACAAAAACTTCTCAATATCTTGAACTTTAAAACCTTTACCGCTTACTTTAATAACTCCCGTATTTCTTGGAATAATCAATGCGTTAAAAACCGTACTAAGAGAAAAGCCGTATTTTTGGGATAACTCTTTTTGAGTAAAGTCAATCTTTTTGTTTTCGGTAGCTTGAAATAAGATTTCCCGCCAAATTATTTCTTTTTTTATCATAAACTCTTTTGTTTCGATTTAGATCTAAGAAAAATGCCTTCGTTTCTATAATATTCGAAACAAATCATTCTGTCAAGTATTTTTTACTAAAATCAGGGTTTAACCCTGATTAGCTTTATATTGCACCGACGGTAGATATTTTTAATTTTTCATAAAACCTCTGGGCAAGCTTGGCAGTTTCTTCGGTA
>CAYUTH010000372.1:0-1504 GCA_964447485.1 uncultured Candidatus Cloacimonadota bacterium
AAGCTTCGGCGCTGCGTTCGGTTACACAGTTATGGCGCGTATTTCACTTCTTATTGGCCGACTTAACTTCCTGCTTGGGGACTGGCTGGGGATCATAAAACCGTAGAGAATGAGTAAAGGCGAGGAGGCGTGTAGGCGTAAAAGAGGATAAATGAAAAGCAGAGATGTGAAAGGATATAAAATTATGAAGATTAGATTTTTTATCTTACTTGGAATTATAATCGTGATATTATTACTTGGTTGCGAGAGTGACTGGTATCCCATCTATGAAGATTGGCTGTGCACGATAAATATTGATGGTTCTGATCTCGAATATATTAGAAATTCGTATGGCAATTTCCTGTTATCCCCGGATAGACAAACCTTGATCGAATATACTAAGAATAAATTCTATTCTGTCAGTTTAAATGACCTATCTTCAAAAACACTTCTGCTAAACTATGGAGATGATACAGAGGAAATATATAATCCTTCTATGTCAAATACTCATATTGCTTTTACACATAATGCTGATATATATTCATTAAATATTGAAAATAAGGATACAACCAGACTAACATTAGATGCATCTCTAGAAAAAAATCCTGCATTCTCAAGCGATGGCAGTAAAATTGTATATACGACGTTCAATTCTGCTGATTCTGTTACAAAAGTGATAGTGATGAACTCAGATGGAAGTAATAAAAATGTAATCCTTGAAGAACCTCATAATCGATATAAAAAACATTTCCATTTCATTATGAATGATACAGCGGTTTTGTATTATATTATGTTTAAAAGTGGTATTTATACAATCAATATCGATGGTAGTAATCATCAATGCATCCTTGAGAATGTTCACCCTTATTACTTAACGTTATCACCAAATAGAGATTATGTTATCTTTATGAGTGATGGTTACTTACAAAAAATTAACGTTGATGGAACTGGACACACATTACTCACAGATACGAATAATTGGGAGTTTGATGCTGTGATATCACCAAATGGACAAAAAATACTCTATTCGAAAGAAGATTTTCCATATATAATGGATGCTGATGGTACGGATAGCTATAAACTTTTAGATAAGATGATTGCAGATAAAGATTATGAACGAAGAGAATCATATTTCCTGGATGATTATAAGATTTTGATAACATTGAAAAAACAGATCAATTAAAACCCTCTCCTTTCGCAAAGGATAGGGAAATAAAGGAGAGGATTGCAAATAATTCAAAATAAAATGTAATCCATTAGTCTTACTATTACAGCTCAGTTATAAATTTGTGTTTATTCGAGTTAATCTGTGGTTGAATAATTTTTGTGCATTTCGTGTCTTTCGTGCTTTTTGTGGTTATCTACCCTCTCCAATCTTGACATCCCAACACACCACTTCTCAATCTATCTCAAAGTAATGAATAAAGGATATTGCATGGATAGTATTGTCTCAAACAGCGATGTAAAAACAATAGAAAACCTCTCTGAAACCAGAGCAAAGATAGTGAACGAAATCCACAAAGTA
>CAYUTH010000373.1:0-1501 GCA_964447485.1 uncultured Candidatus Cloacimonadota bacterium
TATAAAAAACGAAAAACGTTTAACGGATTTTTGTGATTAAAGGGGGAAAGATGAAAAAGAACATTGCATTTGTTATTAGTATGATTATGTGGTTGGGATTGACAAGTCAATCATTTGCAACAGATATTTGGTCATTAAAATTCGAAAGTGCTGGTGGATATACCCCAAGTATCACAGAATTTAGTGATGGTAGTTATGACTATTTCATCAGAACAGATGGTTCAGATGTTGGATCTGGTGTTGAAATAACAAATATGCAGGGTTCGTACTGTTTTGCTGCTCAGGATATTGATGGAGAAGGAGCAACTTTACCTGTCACTTTGATCATTGATGATGTTGATATATCAGGATATACCGGATTAAATTTTTCAGTATACATCGCCGAAGATGATGCTGGTGATAGTGCTGAAGACTGGGATGCGACGGATTATGTTCATATTGATTATGACATAGACAATTCAGGGTCTTTTTCCAATCTAATCCATATTGAAAGTTCTGGTGGTACAAATACTGAACCATCGATTGATACAAATTTTGATGGAGTTGGAAATGGAACTGCAATCACAAGTGCTTTTAAACAATTTTCAAACAGTATTAGTGGTACAGGTAACACAATCGATATTAAAGTAACCTTTTTTCTTAATTCAGAAGATGAAGATATCGCTTTAGATAATTTATTGATTACTAGTGGTGTGGCCGATCCAGGTGACGTCATAGGCAGCGAGGTAACATCAACATCAAACGGATTTACCTGGACATTGAACGGTAATAGCAATCCGGTCATGATAGTCTATAAAATGAGCGACGATATTGGCACACCGACCAATGGCGTTGCATATAGTGTGGATGATAATATGGACGGTGACGGCGCAACTGTAATTTACGCCGGTAGCGGCACTAGTTATACACATAGCAGTCTCACGCCAAACACAACTTACTATTATAAAATTTTCTCTGTTGATGGAAGCAATAATTATTCCTCTGGTGTCAGTGGGCCTATCACAACTCTAAAAGCAGAGCCGTCTAATCATGCGATGAGTTTCATTATATCTAATGTTACTTATAACAGCATGACTCTCACATGGGCTGATAATGACGGCGCCTACACAGCAGATGAATTTTTAGTTGTCCTTGAAGCCAGTAGCAGCTTCAGTCCGTCCGATGGAAATTTTTATTCGGACGATTTAAACGACGTCAACAGTGACAGTAAATGGTACGCAAATATTTCACATGGAACACAAACGGCCACTTTTAACGGGTTGACATCGGAAACGACTTATTACGCCAAAATCTGGCCAATATCAAATGCTGGTGGGGAAAGTGACAAATATGATTATAAAACGGATGGATCCATTCCTAGTGCAAGTGAAACAACGGATGAAATGCCTAGCATTCCAAAATTAATGATATCTGAGGTAACCGATCCGAATGACACTTATCAAGCAAAATTTGTTGAATTATATAACGCAAGCGGTTCGACTATCAACTTTAGTTCGACTAC